>MKRV01000011.1:0-1719 GCA_001897995.1 Alphaproteobacteria bacterium 65-37
GAAGCACCAGCATCGATATTGTCAAAGAGCTGCGTTTATGGACCACTACTATTGCGAGCATAGGTATACATTTGGAAAGCGATGCTATGGCAGATGAGGATTTGACGGAGAACGATCGACCGCGAGATCGGGTGGCGGAACTAGTAGGTACCTTGCGCGCGATGGGGTTAAGCCCGGTCGCCGACTTAATCACAAACGACATCGAATGGCGGCGGCGTGTGCATGCCCGACGAAAGGAGAAACCGGAACTAGAAGGAGATGGCGCAGAAGAGTCAGCGCAATTTGATGATATTGGGTCTGACTATCCGGTTGTAGTAGACGACAAGGACAGCTCTCTTCAGGACTCCGAGCAGGTTGCAGTAGCGATTAGGGCCTTAGAGCTTCTAGTGATTAATCCAACACGAATGGCAGAAGAAATAGCTTGGACATCCATTGCAATTTCCAAGAAGCAAAACGATGGCGATAGCAAAGATGACCAACTGCAACAAGCAATCCCATTGCTACAGCTAAGTCTCGATCGAGCTCTAATACCGTGGACTAACTCGAATGCAATAGCTGCCACGCAAGCCTTTACGGAAGCACTGCCCAAATTGGAGATGTGGCTTCGCGGGGCCGCTGAAGCGCAAGAGAAGTAGCAACAGCATGCCACTCCCGTCCGACATACAAACGCTTTTGCAGAACATTACCTCAATAAGAGGAATAGGAGTTCACGTTGCGCAAACAGCAGGCAAAATTTATGAGCTTTGGTTGGCTGCGCAAATCGCGCATGCACTGCAGAACGGCGGATGGATAGTAGAAATCAGGGCGCACACAGATCTAGCCGATCAAAAATTTATTCAGCGAGGCAGTCCCGGACGGATTCATCCACGCACTGCCTCTGGACCAAAGCCAAGTTTCTTCTACCTGAAGCGTCCGGCTGACGGCGCAGAATTCGAATTGCACAACAGTGTGACTTTTACAGGACGAAGTGGAGCAGAACACGAATTCGATCTCTGCATTTTGAAGTACGACCTTGGCACAAGTCTGCGAAACCTTCACGCTGCAAATAGTGCAACTGGACACCCAATGTACGTGGTCGAGTGTAAAGAGTACGTTGATGCAGTCGGCATAGCAGTGCCACGCGGAGTAATTGCGTCAGTCTTTGATGCGACCCACTGGAAGCGATCAGCGCTGCGACATCAGCAAGTAATCGAAGGTGTTTCAGTTACCAATCAATCTGCTCTTGCTGGGCGATTTAGTAAGGGTTTTGTGGCCATTGTGACGCCAAATGGCTTTAGCGGGGGGGCTGATCGGTTGGCGCGGCGATACAATGTTCGACAATTTGGCGATGTCGAGATGGGAACACCTGGGTTGCAGCATTTTCTATCGGCGACTTCGACATGGCTTGCATCATACCAAGGTTGATACTCACACGCTTCGAAGTCGCTGCGTAGACGCAACTTGATGGTAAAGGCCAATGAGAAGGCTTTCCGTAGCGACGCTTTTTTGACGATGATGACGGAGTTAGGTAGATGTGCTCAAGAGCAGCGGCGTGCATGACCAAGGTGTCTCGGGCGTAGGTGACGTAGAAAAGGCCAGCCCGCGGCCAGTCATGGTTGCGCCAGAGCGAGAGCGGCTATGATCGGACTATAGCGGCTTACTCCACGTCAGGACCTGCGGCTACGCGCCAGCGAGGATCGCATCCACCAATTCTGGCATTGAACCAACGACATGGTCGGC
>MKRV01000011.1:1727-26800 GCA_001897995.1 Alphaproteobacteria bacterium 65-37
TAGACGGTCATTCCGGCCGCCCGAGCCCCGGCGACGCCGTGCGGCGAGTCCTCGATGACGATGCAGTCGGCGGCCGGCACGCCGACCGTGCGTGCGGCATGGAGGTAGATGTCGGGCGCGGGCTTGCCGCGCGCCACCAGGGCCGTGCTGAAGATATGCGGCGAGAAATACGGCGTGAGGCCGGTCGACTGCAGCTTCATCGCGAGCTTCTCCGGCGTGCTCGACGAGGCGACGCATTTGCGGATGCCAGCGAGGCCGTCGAGGGCGGCATGCACCCCGGCAATGGCGGTGAGGTCGCTGACGCAGCGGTCCCAGACCTGACGCTCGCGTTCCTCGAGAAGGCCCGGGGGCACCTCGCATCCCAGTCCGCCGAAGACCGTCGCATACATGTCGCGCCGCGCGATGCCCACGAAGCGATCGATCAGCTCGTCGACAGTGGCGAGGTAGCCGTACGGCGCGAGGAGCTCGGCATCGACGGCGTGCTCCAGGACTTCGCTGTCCACGAGCACGCCATCGCAGTCGAAGATGACCAGCGCCGGCGGCGGTACCACGGTCAGATCTGATGCGCCATCGGCGGTGCCGGGATCGGCCGGACGCGTTCGTAGGCGGCGGCGGCGCGCAGCACCAGCGCGTCGCAGGCATGGGCGCCCACGATCTGCAGGCCGATCGGCAGGCCTTCACGGTCGAGGCCGCAGGGGATGGTCGCGGCCGGCTGGCGCGTGAGGTTGAAGGTGAGCGTAAAGGGCGTCCAGCCGATATCGACGCCGTCGCCGCCCCAGGCGGCGTTCTCGTTCACGGCGAAGGCGGTCATCGGCATGGTGGGCGTCAGCAGCAGGTCGTACTTGGCCATGAACTGGTTCATGATCAGCGACAGGGCCTGGCGCTGATGGATCGCCGTCACCACCGCGTCCTGGCCGAGATTGGCGCCGAACTCGGCGGCCTTGAGCAGGCCGGGATCCATCACGGCGCGCTGCTCGGCCGTGAAGCCCTTCACCAGGTGCGCCGCGTTCGACTGCCAGTGCGCGTTCAGGATATGCCGTGGATCGAGGCCCGCGAGGTCGGGCGAGTCCTCGACGATGCGGGCGCCCAGGGTCTTGAACACCTTCACCGCATTGTCGACGGCCTGCGCCACGTCGCGGTCGATCTTCTCGCGCTCGACGAAGCCCAGGTTGGGCGAGTAGGCGATCTTGAGGCCCTTCACGCCCTTGTCGAAGCCCTTGAGGTAGTCCTCGATGTCGTCGGGACGGGCATAGGGATCGCGTATGTCGGGCCGCGCCATGACATTCATCATCAGCGCAGCGTCGCGCACAGTGCGGGTCATTGGACCGACATGGGAGAGCGTGCCCTGCGCCGAGGGCGGCCACAGCGGCACGCGTGCCTGCGTGGGCTTAAGCCCGAAGATGCCGGAGAAGGAGCAGGGGATGCGGACCGAGCCTGCGCCGTCGGTGCCGACCGCGAGATTGCCCATGCCGACCGCTTCGGCCGCGGTGCCGCCGCCCGAGGAGCCGCCCGGCGTGCGGCCGATCTTCCAGGGATTGTGCGTGGCGCCGTAGAGCGCCGAATCGGTCACGCCCTTCCAGCCATATTCTGGCGAGGTCGTCTTGCCGAGCAGCACGGTGCCCGCTTCGCGCAGCCGCTGCGCGGCCGGCGCATCGGCATTCCACGGGCCCTCGGGATTGGTGGCAAGGCTGCCCATGCGCGTCGGCAGGCCCTTGGTCTGCACCATGTCCTTGATGGTGAGCGGCACGCCGTCGATGTCGGACAGCCGCTTGCCGCCCTTCTTCCAGCGCTTCTCGGAGGCGCGCGCCTGGCGCAGCGCGCCGTCGGGATCGAGATGCTGAAAGGCATTGAGCTGCGGATTGAAGGCGTCGACGCGCGCCAGGGCCGACTTGGTCGCCTCGACCGGCGAGGCCTTGCGGGCTTTGTAGAGTTTCACCAGCTCATGCGCCGGCATCATTGCCAGGTCGGCAGTCATCTATTTGATCTCCGGAAGGGCATTGAAGTCGAGGGGATGCGCCGCGGCATAGGCCGCCGCGGCGCGCAGGACGAGCTCGTCCCGGTAGTGACCCGAAGCAATCTGCAGGCCGATCGGCAGGCCCTGGCGGGAGAGCCCGCAAGGCACCGAGGCCGCGGGATGGCGCGTCAGGTTGAATTGCGGCGTGTAGGGCGACCACATCACGTTGCCCTTGCCGTCCGGCCCGTCGGGCAGGTTCTTGCCGGCTTCGAAGGGCTGCACGGCGACGGTCGGCGACAGCAACAGGTCGTACTTGGCGAAGAACAGGTTCCAGGCGATCGAGAGCTCGCGCCGCGCGACCTGGGCGTTCACGACATCCTGCAAGGTGTAGCGCAGCCCGGCCTTGGCGCCGGCCAGCAGGTTCGGATCGAACTCGTCGTGACGCTTCTCGGGGAAGAGCTGCAGCAGCCGCTGCAGGGCGGAGAGCCAATGGACCACGAAGGCGCGGCTGGCATCGGCGAAGGGAAACGGCGCCTCGACCGTCTCGACCTTGCAGCCCAGCTCCTCGAAGCGGCGCGCCGCGCGCGTTACCAGGGCGGCGACTTCGATATCGACCGGATGGTCACCGAAGCGCAGGACGAAGCCGACCTTGAGCTTCTTCAGTTTCTTCGTCAGTCGCGCGGCATAGTCGGTGTCGTCCGCGGGCAGCGCATAGGGATCGCGCGCATCGGGTTGGCCGATGACATTCATCATCAGCGCGCAGTCGAGCGCGGTGCGGCACATCGGGCCGGTGTTGGAGAGATCGCCCGTCATCGAGGGTGGCCAGGCCGGCACCCGGCCGAGCGTTGCCTTGAGGCCGACCAGGCCGGTGAAGCTTGCGGGAATGCGGACCGAGCCGCCGCCGTCGGTGCCGATGGCGATCGGGCCGAGGCCCGCCGCCACGGCGGCACCGGCGCCGCCGGAAGAGCCGCCTGGCGTGCGCTCGGGGTTCCAGGGATTGCGCGTGATGCCGTGCAGCGGCGTGTCGGTCACGCCCTTGTGCCCGTATTCCGAGCTGGTGCTCTGGGCGAAGACGATGGCGCCCGCCTCGCGCAGCCGCGCCACGGCCGGCGCGTCGGCATCGACCGGCGTCTTGTCGGTGAGCTTGCTGCCCATCGAGGCCGGCCAGCCCTTGACGCGCACCAGCTCCTTGATCGAGACCGGCACGCCGTCGAGCGGCGACAGCGGCTCGCCCTTCTTCCAGCGCTTCTCGGACCGCCGGGCGGCGGCCAGCGACGGCTCGGCATCGACGCGGCAGAAGGCGTTGATCGGCCGGGCGAGCCGCTCGGCACGAGCCAGCACCGCCTTCATCGTGTCGACCGGCGAGACCTTCCCTTTAGCGTAGAGCTTGGCGAGCCTGGCCGCGCTTACTTGTGTGAGATCCGTGGTCATGCGGTTTCCCCAATCGTTCCCGGCGTCGTTCCCGGCGTCGTTCCTGGCGTCGTCCTCGCCGTGGCCGTGGCGGTGGCGCGATAGCGGCGGGCGAGCTGCTCCGCCTGATACTCGGCCGCCAGCGCCTGTTCGGTGCGGCCCACGCGCTTGTACAGCTCGGCGAGCGCCCGCTTGGTCGCGGCGACCGTCGGCCGTTCGCGCTCGTCGGCCTGCAGGAGGGCGAGCGCGGCGTCGTTCCAGCCCGACCGCGTCAGTGCGTCGAGATGGATGGCGCCGAACAACGCACGCTGGGCGATCGAGCCGCCGAGGGTGCGCAGATGCGGCATCGCCTGACCCAGCAGTCGCGCCGCCTCGGCGGAATCACCCTTGGCGTGGGCGGCGAGGCCGTGCGCCAGCGGCACGGTGCAGCCGGCCCAGGTCTCGCGCTCGAACGGCTTTGCACGCTCGGCGCGATCCTCGAGGCTCGCCAGCATCTCGGTGACGGCGCTGGCCTCGCCGGCGCGCGCCAGCCCGTAGAGATAGTGGACGTCATGGAAGGCGGAGTAGTGCTCGTGCAGCCGCGGCTTCAGATAGGTCGCGAGTTCGGCCCAACGGCTGCCGACATCGACGCCGCGCAGCTCGAGGCGGGCCAGCAGCGAGACGGCGTTGGCCTGGTCCTCGCAGAACTCCTTCCACACACCCCAGACGCGCCGGTCGTAAAGCGCCAGCGCTTCGTCGGTGCGGTCCAAGTCGATCAGGAACAGCGCGAGGTGCCACCAGTTGTGGGTGTACATGAAGGAGTTGCAGCCTTCCCACGTGTCGGCCACCGACTCGAGGAAGGCGACGCCCTCCAGCATGCGGCCGCGCGCCTCCAGGCAGTGGGCGATGGCGTGATGGGCCCACGGATCGCGGCGATCGATCGCGACAGCGCGGCGCGCCAGCGCCTCGGCTTCGTCGAGGCGATTGCACTCCTCCAGGCCGAAGGCGTGCATGGCGAGCACGAAGCGGTCGTCGTTGGCCGCGGCGATCTCGGCGCCGATGCGCAGCAGCGCCTCGGCGTCACCGCGATTGAAGGCGTGGATCTGGGCGAGCTTGGCGGCCAGCAGATCGCGCGGCCATTGCGCCACGATGCCCTCGAAAGCCTGGGCGCTGCGGTCGAGATCGCCTGCAATCCAGCTTTCGATACCGATGAGCCAAGCCTGCTCGCGCGGCGTGGCGCCGGCGGCCATCGCCTTGGCGCGCGCGCAATAGCGTGCCGCGGCGGCGTGACTTTCCTGGGAATACATGGTGAGCATGAGCCCGGCTGCGACCAGCGGCAGCATCGGGCACTTCTCTTCCTTGTCGGCGGCTTCGATGAACGGCGCGAAGCGGTTGCCGAAGGCCAGCCATTCCTGCCTGACGAAATCGAGCGCCGCGACCGCGCCCTCGCCGGCATCGCTCAACTCCAACCCCTGACCGTCGCGCACCACGTCTCGCTCCCGCTGTCCTCGTTACCGGCGACCTTCGCACGCCGTGTGGCCTTGGGCAAAACGACAAGATTCAAGCGCGAGACCAAGCGGGGCTATCGCATTCGCACATTGTTGGGACGTCCTCTCCGCCCATGGAGCGGCTTGGCACAAGCCGCGGAGTGGGGGGAGGAGGGGGCCCCATGCGCAGCATGGGGTAGGTGAGGTGGGTCAGAAGCCTCTCAACGCGCACGCCATCTCCGAGATCCACACCCCCTCACCTAACCTCTCCCCCGCTGGGGGAGAGGAACATGAAGCGCGGCAGCAATGACGCCGTGTTTTTGGCGCACGCTTCTTATTGTCGGAACTACGACTTCGGCGAGCCGCCCAGGAAGCAGAAGATCACGCCGCTCTTGCCGGCGCAGATGTGGCTGTTGCCGTCGGGTGAGAGCTGCTGCAGGACCACGCGCGGCGGCACCGGCACCCAGCGGCCGTTGAGCAGCGCGTACCACATGCCGTCGTCCTTCTGGTAGGCGCGGGTCGGCCGGCAATCACCCTCGACGCCGTTGATCGTGCCGTTGCAGCACGAGGCATTCGAGCCGGGCTGCTTCAGCTTTTCGTACCAGTCGTGATTTTCTGCGTGACCTTGTCCGTAGTGACCCGAGGAATGATCCTGCGCACGGACCGGCGCAGTCGCGCCAGCCAGTGTCATGACCGCAAGGACAGAGGCCAGAGACAGAACAGACGCCAAGAGGGTCATGGCTCCGCTCCCCAGTTGTCGGTCGGCGGGGCAACGGAAACGCTTCCTGCAGGTTGCGGAAGCCGTCGCTCAGCCGAGTCCGCTCACCGGAGTGTACATCATCCTCAGGCCCTGGACGATAGTCACGAAGTCGGGATCATCGGCCGACAGCATGCCGTGGCGCACGAAGAAGTCGATCAGCACGAGATTGCAGTTGTACTTGAACTCTTCGCTGTCGCGCACGGTCTCGAACACGCGTTGCGCCGGCCACAGTTCGAATGAATGGACCTCGCCATCGTTCGCACGTGGTGTGAAATCCTGAGGCAGCTCGAGATCGAAGCAGCTCATGATGTCGGGCTTGAGCTGTTGGCCCGACTGATTCCAGTAAGCGACGACGCTGACGGCTTTCGCCTGCCGTGCGAGCTCGGGCGGAATGGAAGCTTCCTCGCCGCACTCCTTCACCAGGTTCTCGTGCAGCCCGAGGCCGGCCGGCTGGCCACCCGCCACGGTGTTGTCGAGCTGGCCGGGGAAGGTGGGCTTCGTGTAGGAGCGACGCGGCACCCAGATATGCAGCCCATCCTTGCGCCGGACATAGCCCGTCATGTGCGGGCCGCCGGCGCGCACGCCGAACCACGGCACGGCCGAGCGCTCCATGGTCATAAGTACCGGGGTGCCACTATGAGGCGCCACGGCGTATTCCTCTTCGCGCCACTGTCCTTTGAAGTGGCCGCGCTCGCGCAGGCCCAGCAGGAAGGTGCGCATTGCGGCGGTGCGCTTCGCCGGCGTGTCGAGGCCGGGATCGAGATGCCAGCCCAAACCGTTGCCATCGTCGTGCCGCGCGAACAGGCCCGACGGGCCCACGACGTCGGCGGCGAAGACGCGATGCAGGAAGCCCGTGCGATGCGGGCCGATGAACCAGGGTTCGAACTGCGACAGGTCGGCGTTGTTGCAGCGCCCGATATGGTCGAGGAAGGACATCGGCCGCGGAGATAGCATAGAGTGTCGCCGATGACCGAAGACGAATTGCAAGCGCTCCTCGAGAAAACCCTGCCGGCGGCCGAACTGCACGGCCTGTTCGTCGAGGAATGCCAGGATCAGGACGTGCGCTTGAGGTTTTCGCCGGCGCCGGACGGAGCGGGGCAGGGAAGCTGGACGACGGCGGCGCTGCTGGCGGTGGCGGATGCGTCGCTGCGTGCCGCGGCCGACGTAACGGCGACGCTCACGCACCTCAATGTCACCGTCCTGCGGCCGGCTCAGAATGCCGACGTGATCGCGCTCGCCCGCGTCATTCGCCGTGACCGCGATGTCCTGCATGCCGAGGCGTGGCTGTTCAGCCACGCCGTCGTCGAACCGATGCTGCATGCCACCGCGAGTCTCGTGCGGTCGCGGTGAGTCTCCTCTTTGTCCTCCCCCGTCTTTGCGGGGGAGGTGTCGGCGTCATCGCCGACGGAGAGGGTGTCTCGACGCGAAGAACATGACCCCCCATCGCCCCGTATGACGGGGCACTTCCCCCGCAAAGACGGGGGAAGAGAATTATTCACGCCGGCGGGATGCGGATCTTCTGGCCGGGGAAGATCAGGTTGGCGTCCTTGATCACTTCGCGGTTGGCTTCGAAGATCTTGGGATACTTGTTGGCGTCCTTGTAGAAGTGCTGCGCGATTGCCGACAGCGTGTCGCCCGACTTGATGATGTAATACTGCGTGTCGTCCTCAGCGGAGATGTTCATCCCCGTGACACTGACATTACTGACCCCCGCCGTGTTGCCGGCAATCAGGATTGCCTTCTGCAAGGCCGCGGCATCGGCTGCATTGCCGCCGAGCTTCACGGTGCCCGAGGCCGGGTCATAGTCGACCGAAAGCCCTTCGACGCCCTTCAGCGAGGCTTCGATCTCGGCCTTGATCTTGTCGTTGGCGTCGGAGTCCTTGGTGAAGAGCTTGCGACCGATGTCGCGGACGAAGTCGAACAGTCCCATCTGCTTCTCCTTCTGCGCGCAGCACAAGCTGCGCGCCGACGGTAGCCCGGCCCGGGCGGGAGAAACAGTGAAGATTGTCGCGCTTACGCTGCGTTCTTCCACGCTCCGTCGACGACGGAAACGACGTCGCGCATGATCTGTGTGAGGTCGAAATCCTTGGGCGTGTAGACACGCGCCACGCCGGCGGCGATCAGTGCCTCGGCATCGGCCGGCGGGATGATGCCGCCGACCACGACCGGCACGTCGGCGATGCCCGCGGCCCGCATGCCCTGCAGCACGTCGCTCACCAGCGAGACGTGGCCGCCCGACAGGATCGAGAGACCCACGACATGGACGCTCTCCTCGAGCGCGGCATTGACGATACGCTCCGGCGTGAGGCGGATGCCTTCATAGACGACTTCCATGCCGCAATCGCGCGCGCGCACGGCGATCTGCTCGGCGCCGTTGGAATGGCCGTCGAGGCCGGGCTTGCCGACCAGCATCTTGATGCGCCGGCCCAGTCGCCGCGACACGGCGTCGACTTCGCGGCGCGTCGCCTCCAGGCGGCCGTCGCTGACGCCGGCAGCACGCGCCACGCCGGTCGGAGCGCGGTATTCGCCGAACACGGCGCGTAGCGTCTCCGTCCATTCGCCGGTCGTGACGCCGGCCTGGGCGCAGGCGATCGATGCCGGCATGACGTTGCGGTCTTCCTTGGCTGCGGCGGTGAGTTCGGCCAGCGCCTTCTGGACCGCCGCGCCGTCGCGCTCAGAGCGCCAGGCATTCAGCCGCTCGATCTGCTCGCGCTCGACCGAGCCGTCGACCGTCAGGATGGCACCTTCGCCGCCCGAGAGCGGCGAGGGCTCGCCCTCGGTGAAGGCGTTGACGCCGACCACGGTCTGCTCGCCCGCTTCGATGGCGGCCAGGCGCTTGAGGTTCGACTCGACCAGTCGCTGCTTCATGTAGGCCGCGTCGATCGCGGCGACCGCGCCGCCGATGTCGGCGATGCGTCCCATCTCGGCCAGCGCCTCCTGCTTCAGCGCCTCGACCTTGGCGGCAATCTCCTTGCTGCCGTCGAAGATGTCGGCGTACTCGAGCAGGTCGGTCTCGAACGCCACGATCTGCTGCAGGCGCAGCGACCATTGCTGGTCCCAGGGGCGCGGCAGGCCGAGCGCCTCGTTCCAGGCCGGCAGCTGCACCGAGCGGGCGCGGGCGTTCTTGCTCATCACCACGGCCAGCATCTCGAGCAGGATGCGATAGACGTTGTTCTCGGGCTGCTGTTCGGTGAGGCCGAGCGAGTTCACCTGCACGCCGTAGCGGAACAGGCGCTGCTTGGCGTCGGCGACCTTGTAGCGGTTGAGAGTGATGTCCTCCCACAGCTCGGCGAAGGCCCGCATCTTGCACATCTCGGTGATGAAGCGGATGCCGGCATTCACGAAGAAGGAGATGCGGCCCACGACCTGCGGGAAGTCGGCATCCGGCACCTGGCCGCGCGCCTTCACCGCGTCGAGCACGGCGATGGCATTGGCCAGCGCGAAGGCGAGCTCCTGCACCGGTGTCGCACCGGCCTCCTGCAGGTGGTAGCTGCAGACGTTCATCGGGTTCCACTTGGGAACCTCGCGATAGGTGAAGCCGATCGTGTCGGCCGTCAGCCGGAGCGACGGCTCGGGCGGGAAGATGTAGGTGCCGCGCGAGAGATACTCTTTGATGATGTCGTTCTGCGTCGTGCCCTGCAGCGCGGTCCGTGCCACGCCCTGCGCTTCCGCCGTCGCAATGTAGAGCGAGAGCAGCCAGGCCGCCGGCGCGTTGATGGTCATCGACGTGTTCATGCGGTCGAGCGGAATGCCGTCGAACAGGGTACGCATGTCGCCGAGATGGGAGATCGGCACGCCGACCTTGCCGACCTCGCCCTTGGCCAACGGATGGTCGCTGTCGTAGCCGGTCTGGGTCGGCAGGTCGAAGGCGACCGACAGGCCGGTCTGGCCGCGCGCCAGGTTGGTCCGGTAAAGCTCGTTCGACTTGGCCGCCGTGGAATGGCCGGCATAGGTGCGGATCAGCCAGGGCCGATCCTTCTTGGCCTGAGCCTTTGGAGCCTTCTGGGCGTCGCTTTTGGGGGCGGTGTCGCGGGCTTGTGCTGTCATGGTGGCGGTTCGCGGCGAGGTTGACGTAAACTTGCCTACAACAATATATGCTGCGCCGCAGCATGGAAATTTTTGCAACGCAATTGTGGGGATAAGGGTCCGTTGAGCAACAATCTGTCGCCGTGGACTCAAACTGCGCCTCAGGATGCGAGCCCAACGACCCCGCCGGGCACGCCTTGGGCACCACAACAGTTGACCAATCAACCTCCCCATCAGCCGCCCAACCAGCCCCCCAATCAACCCCCTCGTGAGCCGGCCCCGGCGCCTGCGTCGGGCGGCGGCCCGCCGCCCAGCCGGCCAGTCTATGACGGACGGCTGGGCGAGCTCTACGCCATCTACCTGCGCCATCTGGCGCTGATGCTGCTGACGCTGGGCTGGTCGCGCTTCTGGGGGCGCACCAACATCCGGCGCTACGTGTGGAGCCATCTCGCGGTGCTGGGCGATCGCTTCGAGTATCGCGGCCGCGGCCGCGAACTGCTGATCGGCTTCCTGTTCGCGCTGCTGCTGGTGGCGGCCTGGGTTGGCCTGATGTGGCTGGTCTGGCGTTTCGTCTTCCACGAGAGGCCGATGGCGAGCTTCGGCATGTTCGACCTCTTCTCGCTGTCGGTCGCGCTGATCGGCTTTCCGCTCGCCTATGTCGGACACTATGCCGGGCTGCGCTACAGGCTCTCGCGCACGCGCTGGCGCGGCATACGCTGCGGCCTCGGCGGCTCGGCCTGGGGCTTCGGCGCGCTGGCGACCGGCCTGCACTTCGTCAACGCCACGACCGCCTATCTGCTGACGCCGCTGGTCTCGGTGAACCTGGCGCGGCCGCGCATCGCCAACACGCGCGTGGGCTCGCTGCCCTTCGTCTTCGCCGGGCGCGCCGGCGACATCTACGGGCGTTATCTCGGCTACTACTTCTTGAACATTCTGGCCTGGGTCGTGGCCGGCGTGGCTGTTTTTGCCGCGGTTGGCGGCACGATCGAAAGCCTCGGCCTGTCGTCCGACGACCTGCTGAAGCTCCTGGCCAAGCCCGGCCTCAACACGGTGCTGCTGATCCTGGCCTTCGCCTTCGGCGCCTATATCGTCTTCGGCCTGCTGATCCTGCCGCTGCGCTGCTGGTGGCAGGCCTATCTGCTGCGTTACCTCGTGACGCACAGCCGCGCCGGCAACGTGCTCTTCACCACGGCGATCAGCACGCGTCAGATGTGGGGCTTCCTGGTGCTGAACTATCTCATCGTGCTGCTCACCCTGGGGATCGGCTGGCCCGTGGTGATGCATCGCACGATGAAGCTGATCTCCGCCCAGCTCTGGATCTACGGCGCCCCCGAGGGACATGAGATCCGCCAGTCGGCCGATCGCGGGCCGGGCTATGGCGAGGGGCTGCTCGACATGTTCGACGTGGCCGGAATCTGAGCATGGCCGACACTGCTGCCACGCCCGCGCGCTACTACGACGGCGAGACCGCCGAGGTGCATCACGTCGCCGTGCGCGTGACCACGCAGGAGCTGGTGATCTACCGCCCGACCGGAGCGGAGATCGTCGCGCGCTGGCCGATCGGCGAGGTGGTCGTGCTGGGCGACGTCGAGCACGAGGTCGTGCCGCCGGTGGTGCGGCGCGGCAGCGATGCGCGGCTGATCGTCGACGACCCGCAACTGCGCGCCAATCTCGTTTCGCTGGTGCCGAGCCTGCGGCCACTGCTGCCGCAGCCCGCCGCCGTCGGACGGCGCATTGCGATGTTCTCGACCGCCATCGTCGCGATGGTCGGCATCTTCTGGGGCGTGATCGAGTACGGCACCGAATATGCCGTGCCGTTCCTGCCGCACAGCCTGCAGGCGCAGCTCGGCGAAACCGTGCTCGACGATCTGCTGGCCGACAAGGAAATGTGCGAAGGCGAGCCGGGCCTTGCCGCCATCAATCGCCTGGCCAATGACCTCGCCAAGGAGGCGGGCTACCCGCACGAGATCACGGTGCACATCGTCGAAGGCGGCCCGGTCAATGCCTTCACCCTGCCGGGCGGCATCCTGGTCTTCTATTCCGACCTGATCGACCAGGCGAAAAACAGCTCGCAGGTGGCCGGCGTGCTGGCGCATGAGATCGGCCATGTCGTGCACTACCATCCGACCAAGGGCCTGATCCGCGCCTACGGCACCGATCTGCTGCTGAAGCTGGTGAGCGGCGGCTATTCGGAAATCGCCAGCACGGTGGGCGGCGGTGGCGGCCTGCTGCTCGCCTTGCGCAACGGCCGTGCTGCCGAGCGCGAGGCCGATTCGACCGGCATCGATCTCCTGGAACGGCGCGGCCTGCGCGCCGACGGCGTCTCTTCCTTCTTCGAGCAGCTCATGGAGAAGGAACCCAAGGATGCCGCGGCGGCCGCCGGCATCTGGTCGAGCCATCCGCCGACCGCCGAGCGCATCGCCGCCACCAAGCGGCCGCCCACCGGCAAGCCCGCTTTCACCGACGCCGAATGGAAGGCGCTGCGAAACGTCTGCAAGTAGGTCCTGTCATTGCGTATCGTCCTTGCAACGGCGCTCGAAAGCGCCGACCTCACGCCCTCCGACCAGCTCTACGCCGACGCTCTGGAACGTCGCGGCTGTAACGTTTCGGCCGCGCCGTGGGACGGGCCGCGCGCGGCGTTCGACGGTGCGGATGCCGTCGTGATCCGCGCCACCTGGGGTTACTACCGGACCCTCGAAGCGTTTCGCGACTGGACCGAGACGACGGCCCGGGCGAGCCGCCTGTTCAATTCGATCGATCTCGTGCGCTGGAACCTGCGCAAGGACTATCTCGGCAAGCTCGCCGCGGCCGGCGTGCGCGTGCCGCACTCCCACGTCGTGGCTTGCGAGGCGGCGGTCATTGCGGGCGTGCTGGACGGGGAGGGATGGGACCGTGCCGTCGTGAAGCCTGCGACCGGTGCGTCGGGCCACTCGGTCGAGCTGCTGCAACGGGCCACGCTCCATTCCCAGGTCGCCGCGTTGTCCGACGAGTCCCGTTCGTCGGGCGTGGTGGTGCAGGAGTTCCTGCCCGAGATCGCCGAGGGCGAGTTGTCGCTGGTCTATTTCGACAGTGTCTTCAGCCACGCCTTGCGCAAACGTCCGCCGCCCGGCGAGTTCCGCTCCAACTCGCGCTACAAGCCGACCCGCACCGCGGAGACGCCGCCGCCTGCCGTGACGGCGCAAGGCGTCGCCTGCCTCGCCGCGTTGCCGGAGCGCCCGCTCTATGCCCGCGTCGACGGCGTGGTGCGCGACGGCACCTTGATCGTGATCGAGGTCGAGGTGCTGGAGCCGGCGCTGTTCATGGAGTTCGACCCGCCCTCGGCCGAGCGCTTCGCGGCGGCGACACTGGAGCGGCTGAAGCAGGGCCTCTGATTTCAATCGTTGGTCAGCTGCTCGCTGCGCTTGGCAGCGCTGCGAAAGAACTCCCGGATGGTGCGCAGCCCGCGACGCTTGGAGAGGCAGGCGACGTACTCCGTGATCCGCAGTGACGGGTCACGGATCGGGACGGCGACGGACCGGGGATCGAGGCTGGGGAACTCCATGGCGCTCATGACGCCCACGCCCATGCCCAGCGCCACGGCTTCGCGGCTTGCCTCGCGGCTGTCGATCTCGATCAGCGCCGCCGGCTGCGCCTTCGCTCGGCGCAGCGCGCGGAAGAGGAGCTGGCGCGTCATCGAGCTGGGTTCACGAACGATCAATCGCTGGCCGTCGAAGTCCTTGAGGCCGATCGATTTGCGGCCATTCCAGGGGTGCCGGCGCGAGACGAACGTCACCAGCGGATAGGTGCAGAACGGCACCATGTGGAGCTGGGTCTCGCGCGCCTTGGGGGAGGCGACGATCGCCACGTCGGTTTCGTAGTTCAGAAGATCCGACAGCACCTTCCGCGCATTGCCCGTCGTGAGCGAAATGACGACGTTGGGGTGAAGCCGCATGAAGTCGTCGAGCACCGGCATGATGTGGCGCGGCCCGTCGGCGCCGACTTTCAACCGGCCGGCCTGCAGGCGCTTGCTCTGGTCGAGGACGGTCGCGATCTCGTCCTGGATACGGAACACTTCGCGGGTCAGCGCCAGGGTCGCCTCGCCCACGTCGGTCGGCACGACGTTGCGTCCGCGTCGGTCGAGCAGTCGGACGCCGTAGGATTCCTCCAGTGCCTTGACCTGCCACGAAAGCGTCGACTGGCTGACGCGCAGGACCTGCGCGGCGCGGGTGAAGCTGCGTTCGCTGGCCACCGCGTGGAAGGCGCGGAGATAGAGGTAGTTCATCGCCCGGACCTGGTTAGAAGACTATTGAAACCATCAATAATTGAGATTGAAAAGAACGAGTAGACGCATAGTTGGACGGTTGCAATCATCCCGTCCCGATGGGGCGATCGGGAGATAATCAGCTCGTGCAGGACGAAGCGGCGAAGCCAAGCAGGGCGAGCTATCTTTCCATTCGCGGACTCGGCAAGCGATACGGCGCTTTCGCGGCGCTGCAGGATGTCGATCTCGACGTCGCCGAAGGCGAGTTCGTCTGCTTCCTCGGGCCGTCCGGCTGTGGCAAGACCACGCTTCTGCGCATCATCGCCGGTCTGACATCGCAGAGCGAAGGCCGCATCTGTCAGGCCGGGCTCGACATCTCCGATCTCGGCGTCAGCGAACGCGACTTCGGCATCGTCTTTCAGTCCTATGCTCTGTTTCCCAACCTCTCGGTGGCCCGGAACGTCGGCTACGGTCTCGAGGCGGAAGGCAGGCTCGATGCGGCCAAGAGGAGGGCGCGGGTCGACGAACTGCTCGATCTCGTGGGCCTCGCTGCCGCACGCGACCGCTTTCCCGGTCAGTTGTCGGGCGGCCAGCAGCAGCGCGTGGCGCTGGCACGGGCGCTTGCGACCTCGCCGGGCCTGCTGCTGCTCGACGAGCCGCTATCGGCCCTCGATGCCCGCGTTCGTCAGCGGCTTCGGCTCGAGATCAAGGCGCTGCAGGAGCGGATCGGCGTCACCACCATCATGGTGACGCACGATCAGGAGGAGGCACTCACGATCGCCGACCGCATCGTCGTGATGAACGAAGGGCGGATCGAGCAGATCGGCACGCCGGAGGAAATCTACTGCGAGCCGGCGACGGCATTCGTCGCCAACTTCATCGGCGCGATGAACCTTCTGGACGCCCGCGTCGTCGGCGAGCGCGAGCTGCTGATCGGCGACAAGCGCCTCGCCTGCAGCGCCGCTTTTACCGGATGCTCGGTCGATGAGGAGGTCGTGGTCTGCGTGCGGCCCGAGGATATCGCGCTTGGCACGGATGATCGCGATGCCGAAGGAGCTCACGATGTGCGGATCGTCGCGCTCGAGTTCCTGGGGCCCTTCCATCGGGCGCGGGTCGAGTCGCGTGCCTGCCGGACGCTGACGCTTTCGGTGGACCTGCCATCGTCCGTCGTCCGCGCGAAGAGGCTGCGGGTAGGAAGTGCGATGCGCGTCGTCCTTCCCGGCGAGAACCTCCGGATATTTCCCCGAGGACGTTCACAACAATTCAGGGCAGGCGAAGGCAAGGGAGCGACGATATGACGAACATCTCGATGGCGCGGCGTAGGTTCGTGGCGACCGCAGCGGCGACAGCGGCCGGTTCCCTGGCCGGTACGGCCCCCGCGTGGGCCCGCACGGCATTGACCGTTTACACGGCTTACGAGAACGACGACCTGTCGGCGTACAAGAAGGCCTTCGAGGCGGCGCAGCCCGACGTTTCGATCAACTGGGTCCGCGATTCGACCGGCGTCGTTGCCGCAAAGCTCCTGGCGGAGAAGGACAATCCGCGCGCCGACGTGGTGTGGGGGCTGGCCGTCACCAACCTCGACCTGGTCAAGGCGCAGGGGCTGCTGCTGCCCTATGCGCCACCCAATCTCGACAAGCTCCTGCCGGCCTTCCGCGACCCCGCGCAGCCGCCGGCCTGGGTCGGCAACAACGCCTGGGTCTGCGCGATGGCCTACAACGAGGTCGAAGGCAAGAAACGCAACGCACCGAAGCCCGCCACCTGGACCGACCTCGTGAATCCGGCTTATCGCGGCCAGATCGTCATGCCGCATCCCGCCTCCTCGGGCACGGGCTTCATGTACGTTTCCGCCTGGCTGCAGTTCTACGGCGAGGAGAAGGGCTGGAAGCTGATGGACGGCCTGCACGAGAACATCAGCCGCTACACCCATTCCGGCAGCGCCCCCGCAGTGATCGCGGCACGCGGCGAAGCCGTAGTCGGGCTGGCCTTCGAGTTCCGCGCCTCGCGATTGAAGCAGGAGGGGGCGCCGATCGACATCGTCATGCCGAAGGAGGCGCTCGGCTGGGACATGAACGCGGTGGCGATCGTCAAGGGAACGAAGAAGCTCGAAGCCGCACGCAAGCTGGTCGACTGGGCCTCGTCGGCCGAGGCGATGCGGCTCTATGGAAAGACCCGTTCGGTTGTTGCCATGCCGGGCATGGCGCAGCCGCTGCCCTTCATGCCGGCCGATCTGCCGGAGCGCCTGATGAAACAGGACTTCGCCTGGGCCTCGGCCAACCGCGAGCGCATCCTTGCCGAATGGGAAAAGCGCTACGGCGGCAAGGCCGAACCCCGCAAGTAGGCGACAGAGCAACTCCCCTCGGAAGACGACATGGCCGTATTCGAAACCAGGGATCGCACCGGCGGAGCCTTGTCTCTGCCCTGGCCGCTGAAGCGCGCTGGCCTGTCGGGGGCAGGCCTGATGCTCGGGCTGTTGCTGCTGTTTCTCCTCCTGTTCCTGGTCGCGCCGCTCTATCTCGTGCTGCAGCGCAGCCTTCAGGACGAGGCGGGTGCCTTCGTCGGTCTCGCCAACTATGCGGCCTACTTCTCCGGCCGATCCGCCCAAAGGGTGATCGGCAATACGCTGCTGGTCGCCACGGTCAGCACGGTGCTGACCGTGGGCCTTGCCCTGCTGTTCGCCTTCGCCCTGTCGCGCACCTGCATGCCCTTCAAGGGGGTGTTTCGCGGCATCGCCCTGCTGCCGCTGCTGACGCCGTCGCTCTTGTCGGCGATGGCTCTGACGCAGCTGTTCGGCAACCAGGGCTACCTGCGCAACCTCATGTTCGGCGAATCGATCTATGGGCCGATCGGCATCGTCGTGGGCATGACGATCGCCCATTTCCCGCACGTCTTCATCATCCTGAGTGCCGCCATAGCCCTGTCCGACCAGCGGCTCTATGAGGCAGCGCGTGCCCTGCGCGCCGGGCCGGTGCGGATCTTCCGGACCGTGACGCTGCCGTCGATCAAGTATGGTCTGATCAGCTCAGTCATCGTCTCCTTCACGCTCTGCCTTACCGACTTCGGCATCCCCAAGGTGATCGGCGGCCAGTACGATCTTCTGGCGACCGAGATCTACAAGCAGGTCGTCGGCCAGCAGAATTTCCAGGTCGGAGCGGTCGTCAGCATCCTGCTGCTGGCGCCGGCGGTCGTGGCGTTCGTGCTCGATCGCGCGGCGCGGCGACGCCAGGCCTCGGCCCTCACCAGCAAGTCCGTGCCGTTTGCGCCCGAGCCGCGCCCGCTGGTCGACCGGATGGCCTTCGGCTACTGCGCCCTGATCGCGATCGCGCTGCTCGCCGTCATCGCCGTGCCGGGCTATGCCTCGTTCATCAAATTCTGGCCGTACAATCTCGACCTGACGCTGCGCAACTATCAGTTCGATCGCGTCGCGGGCGACGGCTGGCAGAGCTACTTCAACAGCCTGAAGCTCGCGCTGCTGACGGCCGTGATCGGCACCTCCGTCATCTTCGTCGGCGCCTATCTCACCGAGAAATCGCGGGCAGGGCACTGGTTGCGCAGCACCTACCAGATGGTCTCGATCTTCCCCATGGCCGTCCCGGGCCTCGTGCTGGGTCTTGCCTACATCTTCTTCATCAACGACCCGGCCAACCCGCTGGAGATTCTCTACGGCACGTTCGCGATCCTCGTGATCTCCACGATCGTGCACTACTACACGGTGAGCCATCTCACGGCGGTGACGGCGCTGCGTCAGCTCGACGACGAGTTCGAGCAGGTCTCCGATTCGCTCAAGGCGGCGCGGCATCGGCTGTTCTTCCGAGTCACCGTGCCGATCTGCTTGCCCGCGATCCTCGACATTTCGATGTATCTGTTTCTCAGCGCCATGACGACCGTCTCGGCCGCGGTCTTCCTCTACTCCCACGACACCTCGCTCGCCGCCATCGCCGTCATCAACATGGACGATGCCGGCGAATACGCTGCAGCCTCGGCCATGGCGATCGTGATCGTCGCCACATGCCTCGCTGCGCGCCTCGTTCACCTCGCGGCAACGCGCGGAATGGCCCGGCGCGCCCGCGCCTGGATGCAGCAATGACCGGCGCGACACATGGAACGGCCGCCGCTGCGGCCGGCGGACGCCTGCGCGTCGTCGTGATCGGCGCCGGCATTGTCGGCGCCTGCTGCGCAGCCTACCTCCGCCTGGAGGGGCACGAGGTGACGCTGGTGGAGGCGGAGGCACCGGCGGCCGGCGCATCGGCCGGCAATGCCGGGGCGATCAGCCCGGGCAGCTGCATTCCACTTTCCATGCCCGGCACCTTGCGCAAGGCGCCGTCCTGGGTGCTGCGCAAGGACGGGCCGCTCGTCGTGCGGCCGGGCTACGCGCTGACCGCGCTACCGTGGCTTCTGCGCTTCGTCGCGGCGGGGCGGGCCGATCGGGTCGACGGCATCGCCGATGCGCTGCGGGCGCTGCACGGCCCCGTGCACGAGTGCTATCGCCCGATCCTGGCAGCGGCGCAGGCGCAGGCCCTGCTTCGCCGCAGCGGGTGCCTCGTCGTCTATCGCTCGGCTGCTGCGTTCGCCTCGGCGCGCGGCGAGTGGGAGATGCGCCGTCGACGCGGCATCGATTGGGAGAAGGTCGACGGCCCACGGCTGCGCGAGCTCGTACCGGCATTGGCGCCGGACTTCGCCTGCGGCGTTCTCCAGCCGGACCACGGCTATGTCGTCGATCCGCGAGGGCTGGTGCGCAGGCTTGTCGCGCAGATGCGGTCGGATGGCGCCGATCTGGTGCAGGGCCGCGCGCGCGATATCGGCAGCTCTTCGGACCGGCTCGACATCGTGCTCGACGACGGTCGGAAGCTCGCCGCCGATCGTGTCGTGCTCGCGGCCGGCGCCTGGTCGCGACCGCTGGCGGCAAAGCTGGGTGCTGCGATCCCGCTGGAAACGCAACGCGGCTATCACCTTCACCTCCGCGCTCCCCGGATCGATCTGCCCCTGCCGGTGTCGTTTGCCGAGGGCAAGTTCTACGCGACGCCGATGTCCGACGGGCTGCGGCTCGCCGGGACGGTCGAGTTCGCCGGCCTCCGGGCGGCTCCCGACTATCGGCGAGCGCACAGGCTGGCGGAGATGGCGGGGCGGTGGCTCCCCGGTCTCGGCCTGGATGGCGCCAGCGAATGGATGGGGCATCGGCCGTGCCTGCCGGACTCCTTGCCGGTCATCGGCCCGTCGCCGCGCGATCCTCGGGTCCTCCTGGCCTTCGGCCACGGCCACAACGGCATGACCAGCGCGCCCGCGACGGGGCGGCTCGTCGCGGACATGGTCGCCGGCCGACGGCCCTTCATCGATCCGTCGCCCTATCGGCCGGATCGCTTCTGAGACCGTCGCCAGCAGGAAAGAAACGACGAAATGACACGAGAGCATGCGATGCCGGACCGCACCGACGTGATCGTCATCGGCGGGGGCGTGATCGGCTGCTCGATCGCCTACCATCTGGCGCGCGCCGGACGGTCCGACGTGCTGGTGATCGAGCGCAACGAACTGTCGAGCGGTGCGACGGCGCGATCGGCTGGCTGTTTCTCTCACGCGCGCTCGGATCGAAGCACCATCCGCATGATCTCGCGCACCCGTGCCGCCATCGGCGAACTCGAGGAGATGCTGGGCGAGTCGCTCGATTTTCGGCAGGTCGGCTGCGTACGTGCCGTCGTCGGCGAAGAGCGCGAGCGCGAACTGCTCGACATGGAACGCTGCCTCGCCGCGGAGGGATTGCCGGTCGAGGTGCTGGATGCTGCGGCGGCTCGTGATCTCTGCCCATGGCTCGAAGTCGAGGCGGCACGGCGCATCGTCTTTCTGGCGAGCGACGGCTACCTCGACGGCGCGCGGCTGGGTCATGCCTATGCCCGTGCCGCGCGCCTGCTGGGCGCGCGGATCGTGCGCGGCGTGGCGGCGCGCGGTGCGCTGGTCGAGGACGGCCGTATCGTCGGCGTGAAGACGGATCGCGGAGAGTTGCGCGCGAACTGGGTGGTCGATGCCGGCGGCGTCTGGGGCGCCGAGATCGCGCGCTGGCTGGGATGGGGCTTCGCGGCGGCGCCGACGCGCAGCCACTACTGGATCACCGCGCCCGACGGCAGTGGCGCGCCGGGTCGGCCGAACGTCCAGCTGCCCGACGTGCGCGCCTATTTGCGCAGCGAGGTCGGAGGCCTCCTCGTCGGGCTGCAGGAGCCGCGCTCGCGGACCTATCACCCCCTGCAACTCACCGCCGACATGGCCGACATGCCGCTGATCGAGGAGGAGCATGATCTCGACCTGCTGGTGGAGCAGGCGGGCCGGCTGCGCGCCTTCATCCCGGACGTCGATCGCTGGGGCTTCGCCCACCATATTGCCGGCCTCTCCATGTATACGCCCGACGGCAAGTTCCTCCTCGGACCGACGCCGCCGCTGCCAGGCTTCCTCGTCGCCGGAGGATGCTGCGGCTCGGGCGTGGCCGGGTCGGGCGGTTTCGGCCAGTCCATCGCCGAGTTGATCGCGGGCACGCCTTTGTCGATCGATATCGAGCGCTACCGTCCGGATCGGTTCGGTGACGTCGATCCTGCGTCATCTGCCTTCCGCGACCGCTGCGCTGCCGCACGTTCCGGCAAGAGCCGCGGCCGCGTCGACGAGGTCGCCTAGAGGCTGGGCACGGCCCTCGATCAACTCGGCCCGACGGCGAGCACGATCTTGCCTTTGGGCTGAGGCCGCAGGCGCTCCAGCATGGCATGAGCGTCGCGTGCATCGGCAAGCGGCAGGACGGCCCCCACGCGTGGTTTCAGCGTTCCGGCCTCGATGAGGCCCGCGATCTCCTTCAGACGCTGCGTCGTGACGTCGACCAGAAAGAAGGCGGCGTCGACGCCATGGCTTTGCGCGAGACGCTGATCGGGCTGGGACACGGCCGAAATCAGCTTGCCGCCCCGTCGCAGGACCTTGAATGAACGCTCTTGTGTCTCGCCGCCGACCAGATCGATGACCGCGTCGGCGTCCCGAACCTCGTCGTCGAAACGGCGCGTCCGGAAGTCGACCACCGTGTCCGCCCCGAGCTCGCGCACAAAGGCGAGATCATCGGTCCCTGCGGTCGCGACGGTGCGCACGCCGGCGTGGCAGGCCAGCTGAACCGCATAGGCGCCGACGTTTCCCGCCGCGCCATGGATGACCACGGTTTGTCCGGGCTTGACCCGAGCGTGATCGAACAAGGCCTGCCATGCCGTCACGGCAATCACGGGAACAGATGCCGCTTCGACAGGGGTCAGCGAGGCGGGCTTGCTCGAGACCATCGCGGCGGACGCCAAGGCAAACTCGGCATAGGCCCCGACGAATTGCGGATTGGTCACGCCGTAGATCCGGTCTCCCACACGCAGGCCGGACACTTCCGCTCCCAGGGCGACGATTTCACCCGATAGATCCGAGCCCAAGGTGAGGGGAAGCGGTTGCGGCAAGGCGCTCTTGCCGGCCCTGATCCAACCGTCCCAGGGACCGACGCCGGCGGCTTCCACCTTGACCAGAACCTCACGGCGGCCAGGATCGGGTCGCGGGATCCGGTCGAAAGTCATGACGCTCGGTGGGCCGAACGCGTGCACGCGCCAGGCCATCATCGATGAACGAGGTTGGTCCTCCTGGGCTTGTCGAGCGGAGAGGCCGGCAACCATCTCATGCTCCTTGCGCTGTCGGCAGGTCTTTCGTCAGCCCTTGATCCGCTGACCGCTATTACTGTGATGCTGAAGGATTTCCAGCTGGATTAGCAACTCGGATGTCACTACTAGAGGTTTTAAGAGTATCAGTTAACTACCCGCAAGAATAAGCGGGCTCGATGACGAGCGGCAAGGGGGCAAGGGCGGTGTTGAAACGGCAAATCGACGTCGATGTGGCAGTTAACACCTGGCCAGCTGGAAGAACGGTACCTCGCGCACTTCGTCCTCCAAATGGCCCAGAGACCATCGATATGAAGGAGGCATTGATCATGCTTGGCACTCTGACCATGCCAAATCTTATGTCTCCGGCATCTCCAGCCCGTTTTTGGGCGTGGCTGAGATACATTATCGCTATTTCAAGACATTCGGACCTACGCATTACGATGGATTTTGCAGATCTGGATCCGCATCAGAAGGCAATTCTAAGCGATGACTTTGGCGTCGCGGTTTCTACGTGGTGGCTTCATCAGCGGCTTGGTGGATTCTCCGAAATCGTAGATGGTCGGCGCTTTCTATTGCAGTTCCCTCATCTGCTTAGGCGGAAGAAAACTACAAAGGCAAAAATTGGCCCAGGAAAGGCTCCGGATTTTGTTGTTCGAGACAAATCTGGTCTTTGGCATGTCCTGGAATGCAAGGGCACTCAGTCGGGGAGGCATTCACGAGATAGATTCCTGAAGCGGGCCGTGGACCAGAAGGGGGTGGTGAGGATTTCCGGTAGATTGCGCGGCGAGCGTCTTGCTGCAGGATTGGCGATCTCAAACGAACGAGACAAGGGGACGACAGAACTTCGAATTGTTGATCCAGAGTCTAGTTCCGAAGTTGAGCTGGAACTTCGGGATGACAATGATGCTGAGATTCAAATTGCAGCTCGTCGAATCGCAGTCGCCCGCGCTCTTGGAGTGGTCGGCCTAAGTGAAACGGCGATGGAAATGTGGCTTCCTGACGAGATTGCGGACGTTGACGACTTCCTAATGCCAAGCGAAATCGCGCGACTTAAGGAGTCGAAAGCGGAGCGTTACGGGCGAGCAACGCAGCAAATAGCGCGGCGGACGCTGCAGAAATTTGAGTATGATTCCCGCTCTTATGAAGGCCGCGCCTTCAATATCTCGTTGCAGGAACTAGGAATTGATTCTGACGTGCGCCAAATAAAGGTGCGCGTCGGCATAAATGAAGAGCTGCTTCGTCATTTGGAGGATTCTCCAAATGGCTCGCATGGTATGAAAGACTTGATATCGATTTTTCCTTCCGACAACGTCACTTCATTTGAGTCGAATGACAATCGATCTATATTGACCTGCGGTCAGCTGAGCTACGCGGAAGTCGTTCTTTCATAGTACGTTCAACCCTTGATCCGCTGACCGCCGATCTTGTGATCCTTCAGGATCTCCGGGCGGAAGGCGAGGCCGTGGCCCGGCCGTTCCGGCGGGCTCATCGTGCCATGCTTGGAGGGCAGAACGGGCTCGATCCAGAGATCGTCGTTCCAGTCCATGTATTCGAGGTAGTTGGCGTTGGGGATCGAGGCGAGCAGATGGACCATGGTCTCGTGGAAGAGGTGCGGGGCGATGCGGATGCCCCAGGGCTCGGCCGCGGCGGCGATCTTGCGCAGCTCGGTGTAGCCGCCGCGCATGGGATCGGGCTGCAGGATGGGCACCGACGGCGTCTCGAAGAAGGGCCGCAGGTCGTTGCGTGTGAAATGGCTCTCGCCGCCCACCACCCGCGTCTTGAGCGCCGCGGCAATGCGGCGGTAGCCGGCGAAGTCCTCGGCGATCACCGGCTCCTCCAGCCAGTAGGGATCGAACTCGTCGATGCGATGGCCGGCCTGGATGGCGGTGTCGGCATCCCAGCCCATGTTGACGTCGATCATGATCTCGACGCCGCCGCCCATGGCCTCGCGCATCGCTTTCACGTTCTCGACGTCCTCGCGCCACGGCCGGATATGCGCCACCTGCATCTTGATGGCCTTAAGTCCCTGGGCGGTGAACTCCTGGGCGCGGCGGATCATGCCGTCGCGGCCCAGGCCGCGGAAACAGCCCGAGCCGTAGGCCGGCACCTCGGTGCGGGCCGCGCCCCACAGGCGAAACAGTGGCAGGCCGGCGCGCTTGCCGACAATGTCCCACAGCGCCATGTCGACGGCGCTCTGGGCGAAGACGGTGACGCCCATGCGGCCCAGCCAGAAGTTGCTGCGATAGAGGGTCTGCCAGATGCCCTCGATCTCGGTCGCATCGCGGCCGATCACATGTGGTGCGATCAGCTCCTTCATGCAGGCATCGAGCGTGTGCAGGCCGCCGCGCAGCGGCATCAGGTAGCTGGTGCCGACGATGCCACCCTGGGTCTCGATCTCCAGCACGAAGATCTGGCGATGGGGCTCCGACAGGATGCCCGCGGCCGGCGCGGCGCCTCGCCACGGGACCTGCAACAAGGTGGTCCGCAGCTCGACGATCGTGGTCGGAGTGGTCATAAGGCGTATCTCCCGCAACGTCCCGTCACTATGATGCGCGCGCCATGAGCCAGTCCAACCGAGTCTACCTCTTCGATACCACCCTGCGAGACGGTGCCCAGACCCAGGGCATCGACTTCACTGTTGCCGACAAGGCAGCGATTGCGCGCGAACTGGATCTGCTCGGGATCGACTACATTGAAGGCGGCTGGCCGGGCGCCAATCCGACCGACGACCGGTTCTTCGCCGATCCACCGGAATTCAAGAACGCCAAGTTCACGGCCTTCGGCATGACGCGCCGCGCCGGTCGCAGTGCGGCCAACGATCCGGGGCTCGCCGCCATCCTGCAGACCAAGGCGCGCAACGTCTGCATGGTCGGCAAGACCTGGGACTTCCATGTCGACGTGGCGCTCGAGGTCGATCGCACCGAATACCTGGAGATGATCGGCGATTCGCTTGCCTATGCCAAAACCCGCATGGACGAGGTGATGTTCGACGCCGAGCATTTCTTCGACGGCTACAAGGCCAATCCCGACTATGCGCTCGCCTGCCTGGCGGCGGCGGAGAAGGCCGGCGCGCGCTGGCTGGTGCTCTGCGACACAAACGGCGGCACGCTGCCGCACGAGGTCGAGCGCATCGTGGGCGAGGTGGTGAAGAAGATCCCGGGCGAGCGTCTCGGCATCCACACGCACAACGATACTGAGAATGCCGTCGCCAACACGCTGGCCGCCGTGCGCGCCGGCGTGCGCCAGGTCCAGGGCACGATCAACGGGCTGGGCGAGCGCTGCGGCAACGCCAACATGATCGCGCTGATCCCCAACCTCGTCCTGAAGATGGGCTTCGAGACCGGGCTGAAGGACGGCGCGATGCAGCGGCTCACCCATCTGTCGCGCCTGCTCGACGATCGGCTCAACATGCCGACCAACCGCAGCGCCGCCTATGTGGGCACGCGCGCCTTCGCGCACAAAGGCGGGCTGCACGTCTCGGCGGTCGAGAAGGACCCCAAGACCTACGAGCATGTCGATCCCGAGATCGTCGGCAACCAGCGCATCATCGTGGTCAGCGACCAGGCCG
>MKRV01000012.1 GCA_001897995.1 Alphaproteobacteria bacterium 65-37
GAGCTTGGTCACGCGATCGGCGGCGACCTGCATGATCTCGACGGCCAGCATGCCGCCCAGCGACAGGCCGGCGAGGGCGAACTTCTCCGCTGGCATCTGATCCACCACCCAGCGCGCGGCACTTTCCCAGCTGTCCCAGATCGACAGCGGCGCCTTGCGCCAGTCCGGCACCACGATCTCGGCGTCGCCCTGGAGTGCCGCGACCTGCGCGGCAAACAGGCGCGGCGAGCACAATACGCCGGGTACCAGCAACAAGGGTGTCTTGGCCATTCGATCCTCCCCGGCCGAACGTAGCGCAGCCGATCGGCCTGCGGTACCAATAGGCCATCATGGCCGGCGCATCCGTTCGCGACATCCGTCTCGACCTGTTCCGCGGGCTGGCGTTGTGGTTCATCTTCCTCGACCACATCCCGACCAACATCGCGAGCTGGCTGACGGTCCGTAACTACGGCTTCAGCGATGCCACCGAGATCTTCGTCTTCATCTCGGGCTACACGGCGGTGATCGCCTACAGCCGCATGATGGCGCAGGAAGGTTGGACGCGTTCCGCCGCGCGCATCTATCGCCGCGTCTGGCAGCTCTACGTCGCGCACATCCTGCTGTTCGTCGCCTTCTCGGCGCAGATCGCCTGGGTGTCGATCGCGCGCGATACGCCGGCACTGATCGAGGAGATGGAGCTGCTGGGGCTGGGGCAAAATCCCTACCGAGCCATCCTCGAGGCGGCGCTGCTGAAATTCCGGCCGGTCAATCTCGACGTGCTGCCGCTCTATATCGTGCTGCTGGCCGCCTTCCCGCTGGTCCTGCCAGCCGTGGTGCGCTGGCCGTTCGTCGTCCTGGCGGTCTCGCTCGGCCTCTATGCGGCGACATGTCACCTCAACTGGAACCTGCCGGCCTACCCGGAGGAGAAGGTCTGGTTCTTCAATCCGCTCGCCTGGCAGGTGGTCTTTCACCTGGGAGCGGTCTGCGCCGTGCTGGGGCCGAAGCTCGCCTGGCTGGACCGCTTTCGGACGCCGCTGACCGTTCTGGCGGTCGCCTTCATCCTGTTCGCGGCCTTCATCTCCTTGTCCTGGCACTACAATCCGCTGGAGCGTCTGGTCCCGCACTGGGTCGGGCGGGTGATCTACCCTATCGACAAGACCAATATCGACACCCTGCGAATCCTGCATTTTCTGGCCGTCGCCTGGCTGGTCCGCCTGGCCGTGCCGATCGACGCGCCGGGGCTGCGCTGGCCGGTCTGGCAGCCACTTCGCAGATGCGGGGAGGCGTCGTTGCTTATATTCTGTCTGGGCACCTTCCTGGCGCTCAGCGGCCAGGTGATCGTCAGCTACTACGAAGAAACGATCTTGTCGCAGATTGTCGTGAGCATCGCGGGCATCGCGATCATGTGTCTGGCCGCCTACATCGCCGCCTGGTCCAGGAGCGGAGGCTCAGGCACGTCGTCGCGCCGGCCGGCCGTCGTCGAGGCCTACAAGTGAGGCCGGTCCTCGCACTTCTTCTTGCTCTGGCTGCCGCCTTCGCAAGCGGACCGGCGGCCGCACAATCCATGACGCTCTGCCGCGCCAAGCCCGAACTGCTGGATCTCGGCGCACCGCTGCCGATCGCCCGCAAGGTGGTGGCCGAGCGCAAGCCGCTGCGCATCATCGCCCTCGGCTCCTCCTCGACCTCGGGCTACGGTGCCTCCAATCCCGCCTTCGCCTATCCGACCCAGCTCCGCATAGGGCTCGAAAAGGCCCTGCCCGGGATCGACATCGACGTGATCAACCGCGGCATCGGCGGCCAGGATGTCGAGGAGATGGCCGCGCGCATGCGCACCGAGATGCAGGACAACCCGGCGTCGCTGGTGGTCTGGCAGACCGGCACCAACGCCGCGATCCGCCACATGCCGCTCGACAAATTCGACAAGACGCTGCGTGGTGGGCTCGCCCTCGGCAAGTCACTGGGCGCCGACTTCGTGCTGATGAACATGCAGTACGTTCCGGCCGTGGTCTCAGCTCCCGACAAGGAAGCCTACGAGAAGATCATGGCTACTGCCGCCAGGGATTACGGCGCGGGCCTGTTCCGGCGCTTCGATATCATGGAAGCCTGGTACCGTGACGGGATGCCCTATGCCCAGTTCGTGCAGCTCGACGGGCTGCATCTCAACGATTTCGGCCAGAAGTGCATCGGCAAGCTGCTGACCCGTTCGATCCTGGGTGCACTGACTGGTCCCTGAGGGAAGCAACCGCCATGCCCCGCCGTTTCGTCGATCTCTCCATCTATCTCGAAAACGACGTGATCTCCGATCCGCCGCCGTTCGGGCCGAAGATCCAGTATCACAAGCACGAGGACACGGCCGGCCAGATCGCGGGCTTCTTTCCCGGCCTCAAGAAAGAGGACCTGCCCGACGGCGCCGGCTGGGCGGTCGAGAACATCAATCTCTCGACCCACAACGGCACCCATCTCGACGCGCCCTATCACTTCCATCCGACGATGAACAAGGGCGAGCGCGCCATCACCATCGACGAGGTGCCGCTGGAATGGTGCTTCCAGCCCGGCGTGAAGCTCGACTTCCGCGACAAGCCCGACGGACATGTCATCACCGCGCCGGAGGTCGAGGCGGAGCTGAAGCGCATCGGCCACGAGCTGAAGCCGTTGGAGATCGTCGTGGTCAATACCCGCGCCGGCGCGCGCTATGGCCAGTCCGACTACGTGAATTCGGGCTGCGGCATGGGCTACGACGCCACCATCTACCTGCTGGAGCGCGGTGTGCGCCTCACCGGCACGGATGCCTGGAGCTGGGACGCGCCGTTCTATTTCACGGCCCAGAAGTGGGCCAAGGACCACGATCCCTCGATCATCTGGGAGGGCCACAAGGCCGGCCGCGACATCGGCTACTGCCATCTCGAGAAGCTGCACAATCTCGAGGCCCTGCCGGGCGACGGCTTCACCATCGCCTGCTTCCCGCACAAGATCCGCGGCGCCTCGGCCGGCTGGACACGCGCCGTCGCGATCTTCGAGGAGTAGCGGCCCCAGTACTTTCGCATCGCACTCTTCTGTCCTCTCCCGCTTCGCGGCTTGTAACCAAGCCGCGAAGCGGGAGAGGAGGGGCCCCGTTGCCCAGCAACGGGAAGGTGAGGGGCGTGGATCACAGAAATGACGTGCGCGTTGAGAGGCCTCTGACCCACCTCACCTACCCCATGCTTCGCATGGGTCCCCTTCCTCTCCCCCCAACTCCGCGGCTTGTGCCAAGCCGCTACATGGGCGGAGAGGACTTATGAGCGCTGACGTGCAAGTTCGACGGCGTCAGAGCGCTGCGGGGCGTCGCGCGAAGACGAGCGCGAGGCCGAGCGAGGCGATGGCGACGCCGGCCCCCTGGCGCAGGCGACGCAGCAGGCCGGGGCGCGAGACGGCCGCGGCCCGCGCCCGGGCGGCGAGGAAGGTCACCACGATATCGACCGCCGTGTTGAGCGCGACCGAGATCAGCCCCAGCACGACGAACTGCGGCCAGACCGGCCCTGCGGCCGGGTCGACGAATTGCGGCAGGAAGGCGAGGAAAAAAGCGGCGGTCTTGGGGTTGAGCGCCTCGACCACGATGCCTTCACGAAAGGCACGGGCGGCGCCGGTGGCCCTGATCTTGTGATCGATGGCTTTTGGATCGATCGCCATGCCGGACTCGCGGAAGCTCTTGAAGCCTAGCCAGACGAGATAGGCGGCGCCGGCGATCTTGAGGACCGTGAAAGCCTCGGCACTCGCCAGCACCAGGGCGGAGACGCCGATCGCCCCGGCAGCGACATGGAACAGGCCGCCGAGGCCCGTCCCGAAGCTCGACGCCAGACCCTCGGTGCGGCCGCCCGCCAAGGTGCGGGCCGCGACATAGAGCAGGCCCGGCCCCGGCGAGATCGCGATGGCAAGCGCTGCCGCGAGGAACAGCGCGAGGTTCGCCGCGTCCATCGATGACACCCGTGGCCGATTACGCCAGAGGCTCAGGCTCGCCCGGCGGCAGCGGCACCTCGAAGACATTGAGCGTCATGGAGACCAGCATGTAGTAGCCGCACACGCCCACCAGATCGACGACGCCCTGCTCGCCGAACGCGTCGAGGGCGCGCTTGTAGTTGGACGGAGCGACACGGTTGGTGTCGAGATATTCCGTCACGAAGTCGTAGACGACCTTCTCGACGTCGCGCTTGAAGGGCGGCGTGGCGCGCACGCGGATCGCCTCGACGATGTCAGGCGAGAGGCCCGCTTCCTTGGCCAGCCGCGCATGGGCATAGAATTCGAATTGCGCCTTGAAATGGCGGCCGACCAGGCAGATCGCCAGCTCCGACAGATCCCTGGGCAGCGAATTGTTGAAGCGGCAATATTCGCCGAGCTTCTGGGCGCGGTCGGCCAGGACGGGGCTGCGCAGCCAGGGCTCGAACGGCCCACGCAGGCCGCCGCGCGGGCCGGCCAGGATGGCGTCGGCCACTTTCTTCTGTTCGGGGGCGAGCTTGGCAATGTCGAGCGGAGCCAGACGCGGCATGACGTTTCCTTCGTGGTGAACTGCTGGGAGTGTTGGATTTAGAGCGGGCAGCCGGCGTCGCCGACACGGTTGTGATCGGCGTTGTCGAACATGGTGTTGATCATCGCCTCGCCGGCGCGCTGGGCGACATTCGACTGCGCGACGCAGGAGCCGGTGGCGACCCACAGAACCTTGCCGGTGTTCGCTTCGTAGAGGGTGAGCGAGACGCGCAGCGTCGGGCCCGACGTCGACGGCGTGCGGCCGTCGTAACGGCCGATCGGGTTGGCGGGCAGGGTCTGGCGCGGATTGGCGCCCGGCTCGGCATAGTCAGGCTGGCCGCCGATCGTGCCGTCGGTGCGCTTGTCGCTGCCGCCCATCAGGTCGAAGTAGCTCACGTCCATGCGCATGATGTTGCCGCCGGAGAAGCCGACCTCGTTGCCGCGCTGCTGCAGGCGCACCATCACCTGCCGGCGTAGTTCGCGCGCCAGGTGGGTGTCGGAGGTGAGCTGTACGGCCACCTTGGCCTTGGGAATCTTCTGGTAGGCCTTGACTTCGAGCTCGCCGAGCTTCGGACCGGCACCGACGGCACCGTAGCCCTGAGCCAGCGCCGGGTCGACCAGGCCCATCGTGGAGAGTGCGACGAAAGTGGCGGCAATACGCATCGTGTCCCCCAAATACCCCTATGCCGCCGCGAGCCTGCTCCAGCCGGGTTCGTCCCGATCGAGCATACGCTTCAGCGACTCGAAATGCAGGAAGGCCTGCTGGGCCTCGCCTGCGATCTGCCGGGCAGTCTGCTCGGCCATCGCGTCGTCGATATTGTGCAGCGGCCGGCCCGTCTGCATGGCCAGCACCTGCACCATCGCGGCGCGTTCGAGGTAATAAAGGTCGTCGTAGGTCTGGGCAACGGTCGGGCCGGAGACGATGACGCCGTGGTTGCGCAGGAAGAGGATGTCCTTGTCGCCCATCGCCCGGCACATCCGCTCGCCCTCGTCGTTGGAAAGGGCGACGCCGCCATATTCTTCGTCGTAGGCGATGCGGTCCCAGTAGCGGAACGCATTCTGGGTGCACATCTCGAGACGGCCGTCGCGGATCGAGGTCAATGCCGTCGCATAGGGCATGTGAGTGTGCAGCACGACCTTGGCGCGCGGATTGCCGGCATGGATGCGGGCATGGATATAGAAGGCGGTCGGCTCGACCTCGTACTTGCCGTCGAGGACATTGCCGTCGCCGTCGGCCATGACGATGTCGGACGGCGTGATCTCAGACCAATGCAGCCCCTGCGGATTGACCAGAAAGAGGTCCTCGCGGCCAGGCACAGTCATGCTGAAATGGTTGCAGACGCCTTCGTTCAACCCGTGGCGCGCGGCGGTGCGCAAGGCGGTGGTGAGGTCGATCCGCGCCTGGGTGACCGGGTCATTGGCCAGCATCGAAAAGGGCTCCATCAATGGAATTCGTTGCAGCCCGGATGATGCGGCCTGGGGCCTGCACGGCCAAGGAGAATCGCGCGCGATCAGGCTGCCGTGGAGCGCCGTGGGCCACCGGCGTCGGAGACTTCGCGTACCAGCTTGGTGCGCACGGCACGGCCGAACTGATCGAAGTTGTCGGCCACGATCATGAACGATCCTGGGCCGCCGATGACGTTCTCCTCGTAGTACTTGTCGAGCGTGAGATCCGGCGGGCGGCCGAAGTTGGTGCGGTTCATCATGACGGGCAGGCCGTTTACCACGATGCCTTGTGCGACCAGTCGATCGCGGATGATTTCGGCGGCCGGACCGTCGTTGGTGCGGCCGTCGCCGGAAACGTCGATCACACGGCGCTTGGGGGCGAAGCCTGAGTTCTCGAAGCGCTGGCCGGCGTGGGCAAGGGCGGCGCCGACTGCAGTCCAGCTTTGCGAGGTGCGCGGCGCCTCGCTGAGCTTCTCGGCGAAACGGCGGGCCGCACCGGCGCTGTCGATCACCGTCCAATCGATCACGACGACTTGATAGTGCGTGCCTGCCCATTCCGTGTAGCAGACAGCGATGCGCTTGTGCTCGCCGGAGAGGATGGCGTCGATCACGCGATCATTGGTCAGCGCCTCGACATAGCCGCGCCGCTGCAGTTCGGCCTCGACCTCGTCGATCGAGCGCGACACGTCGACAGCGAGGACAAGCTGCAGATCGACAGGCGTCTCCGCTCGTGCCGACGTTGCCATCGCCAGGGTTGCCAAGGAGCCTACGAGCGCCGATCGCCGCTTCATGCCCACCTCCGCCGAGAGTGGAAGCATAGCACCGCGGCGGCGGCTGCAAACAAAAACGCCGGAGGATACCTCCGGCGTTTCCGTTCAGGGATTGATCCGGCCGTTGGCCAGTGGCCAGGCCGAAAGTTCTTACTGGTCGTCGTCGAAGCCGCGCTTGCGCGGCTCGTAGTCCCGTTCGCGACGCGGACGATCCGGAGCGCCACCGCGACGCGGGGGCCGGCCGGCATCGCCGCCGGGGGCGCCGCCGCCGCCACCGCCATCGAAGCCGCCGCTCGGCGGCGGGCCGCCAGAGAAGTCGGCACGGCGATCGCGCATCGGGCCGCCGTCGCGAGCGCCGTATCCGCCGCCGCCACCGCCGCCATAGCCACCACCGCCGCCGCCGCCATCGCGGCCACCGCCGCCATAGCCGCCGCCACCACCGCCACGATAGCCGCCGCCACCGCCGCCGCCGTAGCCGCCACCACCGCCGCCGCCGCCATCGCGGCCACCGCCGCCATAGCCGCCGCCACCACCGCCACGATAGCCGCCGCCACCGCCGCCGCCGTAGCCGCCACCACCGCCGCCACCGCCATAAGGCGGACGCGGGCCGCGCGGACGGAAGCCGCCGCCGTCGCGACCGCCGCCACCGCCAAATCCACCGCCACCGCCGCCGCCGCCGGGCTGACGCTCGACGGCTTCACGAACGGCGATCGAACGGCCATCAAGCAACGCGCCGTTCATGGCCTGCATCGCTGCAGCGCCCTGGTCATCGGTTTCCATCTCGAGGAAGGCAAAGCCGCGGCTGCGGCCACTCTCGCGATCCACGATCACTTTCGAAGATGTAACGGTGCCGAACTGAGAGAAGGCTTCAGACAGACGCTCAGACGTGACCGAATAGGGCAGGTTGCCCACAAACAATTTGCGACTCATTCAAGGCTCTGGGCTAGAGGAAGGATCGAGCGGAGTCCGGCGCGCGCTTGCTGGACGGATGTGTCCAAGCGTTTCGTTGACCTTCGACAGATGACTAAGAATCTCACGGAAAAGACGTTGACCGGTATCGCGCTCCGCGACTGTACCGAGACTCGTGATGATGCTCATCGGCTAGTGTCGCAATGCAGCACTTATGCGCTGTTTCCGGCCGCGAGTCCATGGCGGGCTTGAGGCGATAAAAGCTAAGCCACACAATCGCCACGAGAGGCACCACGAGAGAGGGAGGGACCCCGAATGATCATCGACCATCGTACGTATGAACTGCAGCCGGGCCGGCTGCGCGAATTTTTGGCACTTTACGAAAAGGAGGGGCTGCCGGTTCAGAAGAAACATCTCGGCAACCTTGTCGGATTCTTCACCACTGAAGTCGGCAATGTGAACGAGATCGTGCACATCTGGGCCTACGAAGATCTCGCCGACCGCACGAGGCGCCGCGCCGCAATGGCGGCCGATCCCGCCTGGCAGTCTTATTTGCAGAAAAGCCGAGAATTCGAAGTAAGGGAAAGACCTCCGATATGGCTACCGTACACCCGCGCCGCAGCGGCGCGCAGGTTCTGATCGACCAGCTTCGCATTCACGGCACCGACACGATCTTCGGCGTCCCCGGCGAGAGCTACCTTGCCGCCCTGGATGCGCTCTACGCCCAGCGCAATTCCATCCGCTACGTCATCTGTCGCCAGGAAGGCGGGGCGGCCTACATGGCCGAAGCTTACGGCAAGCTGACGGGCAAGCCCGGCATCTGTTTCGTCACGCGCGGTCCGGGCGCGACCAATGCCAGCGTCGGCGTGCATACCGGCTTCCAGGATTCGACGCCCATGATCCTGCTGGTGGGCCAGGTGGCGCGCGAGCAGATGGAGCGCGAGGCGTTCCAGGAGATCGATTACCGGCGCATGTACGGCCAGATGGCCAAGTGGGTGACCCAGATCGAGGATGCGCGTCGCATTCCGGAAATCGTCAGCCAGGCGTTCCATCGCGCCGTCAACGGCCGGCCTGGGCCCGTGGTGATTGCGCTTCCCGAAGACATGCTGACCGATGAAGTCGAAGTCGCCGATGCCGGTCCCTACAAGGTCTCGCGCGGCGCGCCGGCGCCGCAAGACATGGCGACGTTCCGCGAGCTGCTCGCGGCAGCCAAGCGGCCGCTGGTGGTGCTGGGCGGCGGCGGCTGGAACGCCGAGGCCTGCGCCGACATCAAGGCGTTCGTCGAGGCCAATCATCTGCCGGTGACGACGGCGTTCCGCAACCAGGACCTGCTCGACAATCGTCACGCCAACTTCGTCGGCGATCTCGGCCTCGGCGTTAATCCGCCGCTCGGCAAGCGCATCAAGGAGAGCGACCTCATCGTCGCCATCGGTCCGCGTCTCGGCGAGGCGACAACCGGCGGCTACACGATGTTCGATCTGCCGGTGCCGTCGCAGATGATGGTGCATGTCCATGCCGGCGCCGAGGAGCTCGGCCGCGTCTACCAGGCGACGCTTCCCATCAACAGCGGCATGGCGCAGTTCGCCGCGGCGGCGAAGGCGATGAAACCGGTCGATGCTTCGGCCTGGAAGGCGGAGGTATCGATTGCCCGCACCGACTACCTCAAGAACATCGAGCCGCCGGCGCAGCCCGGCTCGGCCAACCTGGCCGAGATCGTGGCCTGGCTGAACAAGCGCCTGCCCGATGACGTGATCGTGACCAACGGCGCCGGCAACTATGCCGGCTACGTCCACCGCTTCTTCCAGTATCGCGGCTTCCGGACCCAGCTCGCGCCGACCAACGGCTCGATGGGCTACGGCGTGCCGTCGGCGGTGGCCGCCAAGATCGCCGCGCCGGGACGCACCGTCGTGTCGTTCTCGGGTGACGGCTGCTTCCTGATGAACGGTCAGGAATTCGCGACGGCGGTCCAGCACGGCGCCAACGTCGTGTTCATCGTGGTCGACAACGGCACCTACGGCACGATCCGGATGCACCAGGAGCGGGAGTATCCGACGCGCGTGCACGGCACCGAACTTCGCAACCCCGATTTCGCCGCCTACGCCCGCGCCTTCGGCGGGCACGGCGAAACGGTCGAGAAGACCGCCGACTTCGAGGCGGCCTTCGAGCGCGCGCTGGCGGCCGACCGGCCCGCCATCGTTCATGTGAAGACCGACGTCGAGGCCATCACCTCGCGCATCACGCTGACCAAGCTGCGTGAGCAGGCGCTGGCGAAGCAGAAGCACTGAGGCAGCCGGCTTCCCGACCCTGCGCGACTTCGGCGCAGGGTCGGCCAAAGGGATATGGGGCCCTTGCAGGGGGCTTGCGCCGGCTCCGGCCGGCCTCTATAGAAACGCCCGTGGTGATTTGAGCCGACCGGCTTGCGACCACGTTAAACATCGCTAAAAGGTCGGAGTGCTCGAAAAAGCCCCCGTCCTTCCAGGTCGGGGGTTTTTCGTTTGCGGTCCTCGGAGTAGGCAGCAAGCGAGAGGAGAGAGTGTGATGGACGGTTCGATTCCCAAGAAGAAGGCCACTGCCGATACCTCGAAGTGGCGGCCGCAGACCCGGGCAGTGCGCGGCGGCCAGGTGCGCAGCAATTTCGACGAGACGTCGGAAGCGCTGTTCCTGACCTCGGGCTACGCCTATTCCAGCGCCGAGGAAGCCGAGGCGACCTTCAAAGGCGAGAGCAACCACTACCAGTACTCCCGCTTCGGCAATCCGACCGTCAGCATGTTCGAGAACCGGCTGGCTGCGCTCGAAGGTGCCGAGGCCTGCCGTTCGACCTCGACCGGCATGTCGGCGGTGTTCTTCGCGTTGCTGGCGCTGCTCAAGGCAGGCGACCGTGTCGTGGCGGCCCGCCAGCTCTTCGGGTCCTGTCACTACATCGTGTCCGATCTCCTGCCGAAATACGGCGTGCAGAGCGAACTGGTCGATGGCGGCGATCTCGAGCAGTGGGAGAAGGCGCTCAGCAAGCCTACCCAGGCCGTGCTTTTCGAATCGCCCTCGAACCCGATGCTCGACATCGTCGACGTCAAGGCGGTGTGTGATCTCGCGCACAAGGCCGGTGCCCAGGTCGTGCTCGACAACGCCTTCGCCACGCCGATCCTGCAGCGCCCGCTGGAGTTCGGTGCCGACGTCGTCGTGCACTCCGCGACCAAGTACATCGACGGGCAGGGGCGTACCTTGGGCGGCGCCGTGCTGGGCAGCAAGGAGTTTATCCTCGACAAGCTGCAGCCGATCATCCGCAATTGCGGCCCCTCGCTCAGCCCGTTCAATGCCTGGGTGCTGGTGAAGGGGCTGGAGACGCTCGGCCTGCGCATCGAGCGCCATTGCGCCAATGCCCGTCGCGTCGCCGACGCCCTGGCCGGCCATCCGGCGGTCGGACGCGTGCTTTATCCGGGCCGACCCGACCATCCGCAGCACAAGCTTGCGGCCAAGCAGATGTCGGATTTCGGTGGCGTCGTGACGTTCGATCTCAAGGCCGGCAAGTGGGCGGCCTTCGAGACCTTGAACCGCCTTCAGATCGTCGACATCTCCAACAATCTCGGGGACGCCAAGAGCCTCGCGACCCATCCGGCGACCACGACGCATATGCGCATCGGCGCGGAGGAGCGCACCAAGCTCGGCATCACCGACGGCACCATCCGCCTGTCGGTCGGCCTCGAAGATGCCGACGACATCATCGCCGATCTGGTACAAGCTCTGGGCGGCTGACAGCGGCCAGCTGACAGGGTGTGATCGACAGGGGAGGGGGCAATGACGCCAGTCGAAGTGGCGATGGCCGAGGCATCGGCGCAGGCGGCCGGGCCGCAGCCCCTCTCCGCGACCCTGTGGGCGGCGAACATGGATCTGGCCGAGCGCGTCCGCGCGCACGGCTTCGTGCGTGGGCTGGCCGACGGCAGCCTGCAGATCCAGCGCTTCAAGGGATATGTCGCCCAGGACGCCTATTTCCTCGAGGCATTTGCCCGCGCCTACGCCTTCTGCCTCGCCAATTCGACGTCGCGGGACGATCTCTACGGCTTCGCCGACCTGATCGCCGGCGTCCTGCAGGAGCTCAAGCTGCACAAGGGCTACGCCGAGCGCTGGCAGGTCGATCTCTCCTGCGTGACGCCGGTCGGCGCGACCAGTGCCTATGTCGATTTCCTGCTGACGACGGCGCGGCGCGGCGACCTCGGCGAGACGCTCGCGGCCATGACGCCGTGCATGCGGCTCTATGCTTTCCTCGGCCGGTCGCTGGCCGCCACCAACGTGGCGCCGCTCTATGCCGAGTGGATCAAGACCTACGCCGATCCCGGCTTCGAGGCGCTGGCGGCCAGCATCGAGAAGCTGCTCGACGCGCATGCCGAGGATTGCGAGGCGGTGCACGCCGCCTATCGGCGCGCCATGGAACTCGAATACGACTTCTTCGACGCCAGTCGTTGAACCGCTCGGCCCGGCCGAGCCGCTCGCTCCAGACGATCAGAGCGCGGTAAGCTTTTCCATCGAGCGCTCGAGCGCACCGTGCAGGTCGGTGGTGAGCTTGGGCCCCATCGCCGTGCGCACTTCCTGTTCGGCGTCGGCCCAGAGCGGCAGGGCACGCTTGAAGAGCGCCCGCCCGGCGGCGGTCGCCACCAGCTCATGGCGGCGCTTGTCGCTCGTGGCGGCACGCTCGATCACGCCTGAACTCAGGAGTGGCCGAAGGTTGCGTGTCAGGGTGGTGCGGTCGGTCGCCAGCAGCTCGGAAAGCTCGGTGATGGTGACCGGGCCGCGCGCCGCGACGAAGCCCAATAGCGAGAATTGCGAGATCTTGAGGCCGGTCGGAGCGAGATGCCGGCTGTAGATCTGCGTCACGCGCCGCGCAGCGCTGCGCATCCGAAAGCAGGTGCATTCGGTGGGCGAAAGCCGGAGCGGCGGGACAGTGTTCATCGCCGCAAGCTTAGCGCCGGCCGATTGCGCGGGCAAAGCGTTTCTGTGTATATGCACCTAAATAGATGACGGAGAAGGATATGGCGTCGGCTGCAGGATATGGGGTGGTGCCGCTCGAGCAGGTGCGGCCGATGGACGGGCTGGCGCTCTTTCGTGAAATCAAGGAAGGCCGCCTGCCGGCGCCGCCGATCTCGAGGGCGCTGGGGATGAGCCTCGAGGAGGTCGATCTGGGCCGCGTCGTCTTTGGCTACACCCCCGTGTTCGACCACTACAACCCGCTGGGCTCGGTCCATGGCGGGATCGCCGCCACGCTGCTCGATTCTGTGATGGGCTGCTGCATCCACACCACGCTGAAAGCCGGCACGGGCTATACGACGGTGGAGATCAAGATCAACTACGTGCGCGCGATGACGGACAAGACCGGGCCGGTACGGGCCGAGGGCAAGATCATCAATGTCGGCTCGCGCATCGCCACCTCCGAGGGCCGCCTCACCGACGCCTCGGGCAAGCTGCTGGCGCACGGCACCACGACCTGCCTCGTCTTTCCGATCTAGGTCGACGAGAGGTTGAGGCCCGCGATTCCGATCACGATAACGGCGATCCACATCAACCGGTTCGCCGACACAGGCTCGGCAAAGAAGAATATGCCGACCAGCACCGTGCCGGCGGCGCCGATGCCGGTCCAGACGGCGTAGGCCGTGCCGACCGGCAGGACCTGCAGCGCCTTGGTCAGCAGGTAGACGAAGGCCGCCAGCAGGACCAGCGAGGCCGCGGTCCAGACCGGGTTCGCGAAGCCCTGCGCTTTCTTCATGGTGAGTGCCCAGGCGACGTCGATGACGCCGGACGCCACGAGGTAGATCCAGCCCCAGCTCGCGCTCATGGCAGATCCCTCGGGCACTTGGGCGTGAACACGGCGAGCTCAGTCAACCGATCCTGAGACATTGAGGCCACCTGGCGTTGATGCATGCATTTGCATTCATATGGATGCGATTGCATGTAGATTCAAGCCGGCCGCCGCTCTGCCTGCCGCTCTTCGACGGGAGAGGCGAGTGAGGTAGTCTGCCGCCGATGCAAGCCAACGCCGAGCAGCGACTGCTCAAGCTCTCCATTGCCGTGACGATCGCCGTGGCGGCGAGCGGCGTGCTGTTCGGCCTGCTGTCGGGCTCGATGTCGATCGTGTTCGACGGCGTCTTCTCGGCGATCGATGCGGCCATGTCGGGGCTGGCGCTGTTCGTGTCGCGGCTGGTCAGCCGTGTCACCGTGAACCGGCGGTTTCAGTTCGGTTACTGGCACATCGAGCCCATGGTGCTGGCCTTCAACGGCGGCACCCTGATGCTGCTCTGCTTCTACGCTTTCCTGAATGCCGTCGACAGCCTTCTGGCGGGCGGACGGCAGCTCGATTTCGATTGGGCGATGGCCTACGCCGTCGTCGTCTGCGGCGTCTGTTTCGCCCTGTTCTTCTACGAACGCCATGCCAACCGGCGCATCGAGTCCGACTTCATCCGGCTCGACGCGCAGAGCTGGCTGATGTCAGGCTGCATCAGCCTGGCGCTGCTGGTGGCCTTCGCGATCGCCTGGGGCCTCACCGACACGTCCTATGCGCGTTTCACGCCCTACGCCGATCCGATCGTGCTGGCGCTGCTGACCCTGGTGCTGGTGTTCGTGCCGATCCATACGGTGCGCAAGGCGTTGACGGAAATCCTGTTGATCACCCCACCCGATCTCGACGCCCATGTGCGGCAGGTGATGGACGAGATCGTGAAGCGCCACGGCTTTCGCACCTACACGAGCTACGTTGCCAAGGTCGGCCGGGCGCAGTTCATCGAGATCCACGTGGCGGTCCCGCCCGACACGCCGCTCGACAGCGTCGCCAAGGCCGACGCCATCCGCCGCGAAATTGCGACGGCGATCGGCGACGAAGGACCGCAGCGCTGGCTCACGGTCGACTTCACCGCCGATCCCAACTGGCTCTGACGCGCGCCGAAGAATTCCTCGGGTCACGGATGCTGGTCAGTTTGACCTTTTGGCGGGAAACTCCCATGTCAAAGCGTAGGGAATCGTTCGCGTGAATTACTCCGCCACAACCCGTGCCATTGTCGTCACGGTCACACCGCAATATCTGCCCGACCAGTCGGAGCCGGCGAAGTCGCAGTATATGTGGGCATATCAAGTCCGCATTGAGAATAGGGGCGATATCGCGGTGCAATTGCGCAGCCGGCACTGGAAGATCACCGATGGGCTCGGCCGCCAGCAGGAAGTGCGTGGGCCAGGCGTGGTCGGCAAGACGCCGGTGCTGCGTCCCGGCGAGGTATTCGAGTACACTTCCGGCACACCGCTCTCCACGCCATCAGGCTTCATGGGCGGCACGTATCAGATGGTGAACGAGTCGGGCGAAGCCTTCGATATCGAAATTCCAACTTTCTCGCTGGACACACCCAGCTCGCAGCGACGGCTCAATTGAGCCACGCGACGGCGGAGCACGGCGTAGGGGCATGGCGCAAAGGAGAGCGACGATGAACAAGATCATGAAGAAGAGTGAGGTGGTCTCGCTCGCCACCGGGCTTGCGCGGCCCTCGCGCGAAGAGGCCGAGCAGGCGGTGCGGACCCTGATCCGCTGGGCCGGCGACGATCCGGAGCGCGAAGGCCTGGTCGGTACGCCCGATCGCGTCGTGCGCTCCTACGAGGAATTCTTCGCGGGCTACGACGTGGATCCGCGCGAGATGCTGCAGCGGACCTTCGAGGAGGTCGAGGGCTACGACGAGGTCGTGGCGTTGCGCGATATCCGGCTCGAGTCGCACTGCGAGCACCACATGGTGCCGATCATCGGCAGGGTCCATGTCGGCTACCTGCCGGACCGGCGCGTCGTCGGCATCAGCAAGCTCGCCCGCGTGGTCGATGCCTATGCCCATCGCCTGCAGATCCAGGAGAAGCTGACGGCGCAGATCGCCAACACGCTGCAGGATGTGCTGCAGCCGCGTGGCGTCGCGGTGGTCATCGAGGCGGCGCACCAATGCATGACCACCCGCGGCGTCCACAAGTCGGATGTCACCATGGTGACAAGCCGGATGCTGGGGGCTTTCCGCGATAATGGCGAGACACGGCGCGAATTTCTGACCATGATCGGCCGCACCTCGATTTGACCGCGACAAGGACATCATGGCCGGAGAGATCGTCAGTTCCGTTGAAATGCTGCGCAGGCTCGTGGCGTTCGACACCACCTCGCGCAACTCCAACCTTGCCCTGATCGACTACGTCAGGGACTACCTCGCGGGGCACGGCGTCGAGAGCAAGCTGGTGCCCAACGAGGACGGCTCGAAAGCCAATCTGTTCGCGACGGTCGGCCCGAACGTGAAGGGTGGCGTGGTCCTGTCCGGCCATACCGACGTCGTGCCGGTCGACGGGCAGCCCTGGGTCACCGACCCGTGGACGCTGACCTTGAAGGACGGCAAGTACTACGGCCGAGGCACCTGCGACATGAAGGCGTTCTACGCCATCGCGCTCGCCATGCTGCCGCAGTTCGTGAAGGCCGACCTGAAGAAGCCGATCCATTTCGCGCTCTCCTACGACGAGGAGATCGGCTGTTTCGGCGCCCATTCGCTGGCCGCCCGCATGGCCAGCGAAGTGCCGCGGCCCAAGGCCATCATCATCGGCGAGCCGACCATGATGACCGTCGTCCATGCCCACAAGGGCAGCCAGACCTACATCACCAAGTTCACCGGCTTCGAGGCGCACTCCTCGATGACCCATCTCGGCGTCAGCGCCATCCATTTCGCGGGCGAGTTCATTCACTACCTCAACACCGTGCAGGAGGAACTCGAGGCCAAGGCGTCGAAGGACAGCGAGTTCACGCCGGCGGCCGCGACCTTCAATGTCGGCACCATCGTGGGCGGCACGGCGGGCAACATCCTGGCGCGCGAGTGCGAGGTGCTGTGGGGCTACCGCGAACTGCCGACGCGTCCGATCGAGGAACTGGGCGAGCGTGCCAAGAAGTGGCTGACCGAGGAACTGCTGCCCAAGATGAAGGCCAAGCATCCCGCCGCTGCCATCGAAACCGAGCTGCGTTCCTCGACGCCGGCCTTCTCGCCCGAAGGCAACGACGAAGCCAAGGTGCTGGCGGGCAGCTGGTCGGGCTCCAACACGATCGGCAGCGTGGTCTATGCCACGGAGGCCGGCATCTTCCGCCGCACGCTCGGCGTGCCGACCGTGGTCTGTGGCCCGGGCGACATCGCCCAGGCGCACCAGCCCAACGAGTTCATCCTGGCACCGCAGATCGAGGCCTGCGAAGGCTTCATGAAGCGCATGCTGGAGTGGGCCTGCCGCGACTGACGCGCGGCCGGCACATCCCTTCAGACCGACACATCACTTCAGTTTGAGGCCGACCACGCGGATCAGACCATCCGGCACGGGGGAATAGCCCTCGAGCCGGTCGCTGTGGGCGATCAGATTCTGCGGGTGGTAGAGGTAGAGGATCCAGCCCTCGGGCAGGAACTTCCGGGCGATCTTCTCGTAGACCGCCTTGCGTACGGCAGGGTCGGTGGAAGCCCGCGCTTCCTGGTGCCAGGCGTCGATCTCCTTGTCGCAATACCTCGCCATGTTCTGCGGCGCGCCGCAGGTCTGGTAGATCACCGAATTGCCGTCGGGATCGCTGCGCCCGCTCCAGGCATTCATGTAGAGCTGGAACGCTCCGTCCTCGCCCTGCTTCAGGGCGGTCGCCACTTCGGTGACGCGCAGCTTCAGCTCGAAACCCGCTTCCGCGACCATCGACTGCACCACCTCGGCCACGGCTCGGCCTTCCGGCGTGTTGGACACCAGGAAGTCGATCGTGAGCGGCGTTGTCACGCCGGCCTCCTTCAACAGCGCCCTGGCTTTGGCGATGTCGCGCTTGGGGACAGGAAACGCCGCCTGATAATACGGGTTCTGCGGGCTGACCCACTGGTTGCCCGGCACGAACTCGCCGTCGAACACGACTTGGTTCAGCGCCTCGCGATCGATGGCGAGGTCGAAGGCGCGGCGCACACGCGGATCCCGTCCCAGGGGATTGTCGGATTTGGGGCCGTTGGCGGTATTGATCAGCAGGCCGAACCAGCCGAGCGATACCACCTTGCTGAGCTTGAGCTTGGGATTGCCGCGCACCGTCTTGATGTCGGTCGCCAGCACACGCTCCACGAGATCGAGGCCGCCCGACCTCAAGTTCGCCAGCCGCACCGTCGAATCGACGATCGGCAGATAGGTGATCCGGTCGATGAAGACCTGATCCTTGTTCCAGTAGTCGGCAAACTTCTCGACCACGATACGGTCCTGCTGGACCCGTTCGACGAGCTTGTACGGGCCGGCGCAGACCGGCTTCAAGCCGAACTTGTCGCCTGCCGCTTCGGCCGCCTTGGGTGAGACCATCATGCCGGCACGGTCGGTGAGCTGGGCAAGCAGCGGCGAGAAGGGGGCCTTGAGGTGCAGTTTGATCGTCAGGGGATCGATCACGTCGATCCTGTCGATCGAGCCGATCTCGGGCTTGCGGAAGGAGCCCTTCAAGTTGAGGTGGCGTTCGAGGCTGTATTTCGCGGCCTCGGCGTCGAACGGTTCGCCGTCGTGGAACTTCACGCCGGGCCGCAGCTTGATTGTGACGGCGAGGCCGTCGGCAGAAGTCTCGTGGGCGAGGGCGAGCTGCGGCACGATGGCGAGCCTGGCATCGATATCGAACAGCTTGTCGCAGACCGAGGCGAAGACCATCCGCGCGGTGTAGGTGCGCGACAAGGACGGATCGAGGACATCGGGGTCGTCGCCCAGTCCGATGCGGAGGTGGCTCTGCGCAAGGGCGGCACTCGTTGCCGCGAGGCCAAGGGCGGCAGCCAGCGTGATCGGGCGAACGATCCTCATCGTCTTTCCTCGCGTGGTTCAGGGCTGCTCGACGATGTCATGGTGGGGCCTTCCGCGGGTCTTGTCTTGCTGCCGGTCAGCATCCGCGAGGGCCTCTTGGCAGAGGTCTTCCTCGCTCTCACCGACGAGTGGAAAATAACTAACTAAAAGTAACTTAAAAATATTGGCCAAAGTCCTTGAATTTGAGATCACTCAAGATATGTTTTAGACATGTTCAAACATAAAAGGACACGGTCCATGGGACCCTTTCACCACCATCATCACCACGACAGCGAGAGCTACAGGCATCGCCATCACTTCGGACGGCACGGTTTCGGCCATCGCGGCCGAGGCTGGGAGGGCGAATCCGGCGAACGCCGGGGTGGACGTCGCCGCGTCTTCGATTCGGCCGAATTCCGGCTGGTCCTGCTCAAGCTGATCGCCGATCAACCGCGCCACGGCTACGAGCTCATCCGCGCGATCGAGGATCTGACGGGCGGCAGCTACGTGCCGAGCCCGGGCATGGTCTATCCGACGCTGACCATGCTGCTCGACATGGGGCACATCACCGAAGCCAAGTCGGAAGGCTCGCGCAAGGCATTCGCTGCGACGGACGAGGGCGTTGCCCATCTTGCGGCCCGCAAGGAGGAGGTCGATGCGCTGTTCGCCCGCCTGGTCGAACTCGCCGATCTGCGCGAGCGCACCGACAATGCGCCGATCCGCCGCGCCATGGCCAACCTGCGTGCCGTCCTGATCCATCGCCTGGGCCGCGAGGGCGTGGAGACCAAGACGCTGCACGACGCGGTCGCGATCATCGATGAGGCCGCGCAGAAGATCGAACGGCTCTGACCGGGGGATTGCATATGACCGTCAACAGCACCGCGCACGTTCCCACATCCCATGGCAGCCGGTACCTCCAGCAGCTCTGCAAGCACTGGAGCCACAACCTCTCCGTCGACTTCACGCCGGAGAAGGGCAAGGTCGTCTTCCCGAAGAACGTGCGCGGCGCCGACTGGCCGGGCGACGCGACGCTGTTGCTTGCCGCTCGCGGCGACATGCTCGAATGTCGCCTGGAAGCGAGCATCGCGGGGCAGCTCGAAGCGCTGAAGGGCACCGTCGCCAGCCACCTCGATCGCTTCGCCTTTCGCGAAGCGCCGCTCAAATTCGATTGGCGCGACGAATAGGCCGGTCGGCCAGCGGGCAATCCGCCCGTTCAGCCGCTCTAAGCCGCCGAGTCGTAGATGCGGTCGAGATCGCGATCGTCGTAGGCGTACTCGGTCGAGCAGAACTCGCATTTGACGGCGACCTTGCCGGACTTGTCGCGCAGGTCGTCGAGTTCCTCGCGCCGGATCGAGCGCAGGACGCGATCGATGCGCTCGCGGCTACAGCGGCAGCGCGCCGCCAGCAGGCGCGGCTCGAATTGCCGCGGCCGCTCCTGGTGGAACAGACGATAGAGCAGCATGGCGCCCGGCAGCCCGGGATCGAGCATCTCGGCCTCGGTCGCCGACGCCATCAGGATGACGGCCCGCCGCCAATCGTCTTCGCGCTGCTCCTGGTCGACGTCGATGCGCCCGGCATCGAGTTCCGGCATCTGCTGCACCATCAGCGCCGCGGCATGCCAGCGGTGGCCGTTGGCGGTCGCTTCGCGGCGCGCCGAAATCTTGATGCCGGTGGGCAACTGTTCGGACTGGCGGAAATAGGTATGGGCGCAGTCGGCCAGGGTCGCGCCCTCGAGTGGCACGACGCCCTGGTAGCGTTCGGTATGCTGGCCCTGGTCGACCGTGAAGGCGAGCCGCCCCTGGCCGAACAGTTTCGGCACATAGCCGTCCGGTGCGTCCTCGTTGCCGCTGCCCAGCGCAATGGCCAGCCGCCAGGAATCGAACTGGGCGTAGCCGCGCAAGGCGCCGTCACTGGTCAGATCGGTGACCAGCAGCCGGATCGGCCCGTCGCCTGAAATCTGCAGAGTGAAGATGCCGTCATACTTCAGCGAGGTCGCGAGCGTGACGCAAAGCACCATCGCTTCGGCGAGCGGCCGCGCCACGGCGAGCGGATAGCCGTGGCGCTCGATCACTTCGTCCAGGATGGTCGAGAGGCGCACCAGGCGGCCGCGCACACCCAGTGCGTCGAGCTGGAAGGGCAGTACGCGATCCCAGTCGCTGGCCCCCGGCCTGTCGGTCGAGCCGTCGGAAGGGAAGCCTTCCGACGTTCTGCTCACGATAGACACCAGGCGAGGATGCTCTTCTGCGCGTGCAGACGGTTCTCCGCCTCGTCGAACACCACCGACTGCGGTCCGTCGATCACCTCGGCGGTAACCTCCTCGCCGCGATGCGCCGGCAGGCAATGCATGAAGATCGCATCCTTCTTGGCGAGCTTCATCATGTGCTTGTCGACCTGATAGGCGCGCAGCAGGTTGTGCCGTCGCGCGGCACTCGGGCTCTGCGGATCCTCGTCGCCCATCGAGACCCAGGTGTCGGTGACGACGCAGTCGGCACCCTTCACGATCGTCTCGGGGTCGTGGCCGATGGTGATGCGGCCCTTCGACTTTTCCGCCCACTGGACGACGTCCTGCGGCGGCTTGAGCTCGGAAGGGCAGGCGATGCGCAGCTCGAAATCGAACTGCACGGCTGCATGGATCCAGCTCGTCGCCATGTTGTTGCCGTCGCCCGACCAGGCGATCGACTTGCCCTGGATGCCGCCGCGATGCTCCTCGTAGGTCATCACGTCGGCCATCAGCTGGCAGGGATGCGTCTTGTCGGTCAGGCCGTTGATCACCGGCACGGTCGCATACTTCGCCATCTCGAGGAGTTTCTCCTCGACGGTGGTGCGCATCATGATGATGTCGACGTAACGGCTCAGCACACGCGCGGTGTCGGCGATCGTCTCGCCACGGCCGAGCTGCGTGTCGCCACGGCCGAGCATGATCGTCTCGCCGCCGAGTTCGCGCATGCCGACCTCGAACGACACGCGGGTTCGTGTCGAGGGCTTCTCGAAGATCATGGCCAGGGTCTTGCCGGCGAGCGGCTTGTCGTGCCCGCCGTTGGACCTGGCCTTCTTCATCGCCTTGCCCTGATCGAGGATCTGGCGAAGCGTCTTGGAATCGACCTGGTCGAGGTCGAGGAAATGTTTGGGCGCAGCCATGGTGCCTACTCGGCAGCCTTGGAGGCTTCGAACGAGACCGCGGCCTTCTCCAGGATGGCGATGCCCTCGTCGAGCGCCGCCTTGTCGGCGATCAGCGCCGGGAAGATACGGATCACATTCTCGCCTGCCGGCGGCACCAGCATGCCGAGCGACTGCAGCCGCTCGACCATCTCGCCCGCCGGTACGACGCAGCGCAGGCCCTGCAGGAAGCCGGTGCCGCGCTGCTCGGCGAACACCTTGGGGTGCCTGGCCACCAGCTTCTCGAGCTCGGCCTTGAGGTACTTGCCGCGCTCGTGGACACCCTCGATGAAGCCGGGCTTCAGCAGTTCGTCGAGCATGGCGTTGGCGATGCCGGTCGCCAGCGGATTGCCGCCATAGGTCGAACCGTGCGTGCCCGGCACCATGCCGACGGCCGCCTTCTCGGTCGCCATGAAGGCGCCGATCGGGAAACCACCGCCCATGCCCTTGGCGATCGCCATGACGTCGGGCGCGACGCCCGACCACTCATAGGCGAACAGCTTGCCTGTCCGGCCGAAACCCGTGTGGATCTCGTCGTAGAACAGCAGCAGGCCGAACTCGTCGCAGATCGCGCGCAGCGCCTTCAGGAATTCGGGAGTCGTTTCGCGGATGCCGCCTTCGCCCTGGATCGGCTCAACCAGGATGCCGGCGGTCTCGTCGTCGATCATGTCGCGCACGACGTTGGCGTTGTTCAGCGGCGCGTGGCGGTAGCCGGGCGCCGGCGGGCCGAAGCCTTCGAGGTACTTCTCGTTGCCGGTCGCGGCGAGCGCGTTCAGCAGGCGGCCATGGAACGCCGCCTGGAAGCAGATGATCTTGTACCGCTTCGGATGGCCGTTCATGTACTGATACTTGCGGATCAGCTTGATGCCGCCTTCGATCGCCTCGGCGCCGGAATTGCAGAAGAACATCGTGTCGGCGAAGGTGAGGTCGGCCAGCCGCTTGGCCAGCTTCTCGCCATTGCCGATCCGGAACAGGTTGGAGGTGTGCCACAGCTTCGAGCCCTGCTCGGTCAAGGCCTTGACCAGGGCAGGGTGGCAGTGGCCCAGCGCGTTCACGGCGATGCCGGAGGTAAAGTCCAAGTAACGTCGGCCGTCCGCCGCGTAGAGATAGTTGCCCTCTCCGCGTTCGAACACGACGTCCTTGCGACCGTACGTCGGCATCACAGCCGTAATCACAGTGAGTCCTCCTTCAAAACCAAAAAACCTCGCATGAGCCGGTGATTCCGGGCTGGAAACACCGGGTTTTGGCGAGGGTTGGGCACTATCTTCCGCGGGTCAGGATGTGTCAACTTGAGCACTTCATGCCCGCAGCGACGCCCAGAGGCAGCCTTGAGAGGGAGCATCCCCTCTGCTAGGAGACGCGCCTTCCGATGAAATCGCTGCCCACTCGCAATTCCCAGCTCGCCTTGCACCGCGCCGGTTTCATCTCGGTGCCCACGATGCTCGACTACGCAGCCGAGGGTGAGACCGGGGTGACCTTTTATAATGCCAAGGGCGAGCAGCTCTCGGCCTTGCCCTGGCGCGAGGTGCGTGAGCGCGCGCATGTCGTCGCGCGCAAGCTGATCGGTGCTGGATTTGCGCGGGGCGAGCGCATTCTGATCACCGCCGATACCTGGCCGGGCTTTTTCGATTCCTTCTTCGGCGCGCAGTATGCAGGTCTCCTTCCCGTGCCGGTGTCGATTCCGGTCGGGATCGGCGGCAAGGACGCCTACCTTGACCAGCTCCGCCGTCAGTTCGCGGCGTCCGGTGCCGTTGCCGCCGTCGGCCTCGACGACCTGGCGGGCTATCTCGGTGAGGCGGCCCGGGAGTTCCCGGGCCTTCGCCTGCATGGCGGCATGGATGTCCTGCATGCGCTCCCCGAGAAACCGGTCGATCTTCGTCCGCTCGGTGTGGACGATCTTTGTTACATCCAGTTTTCGTCCGGCAGCACGCGTCATCCCCATGGCGTGCAAATCACCCAGCGTGCCCTGATGGCCAACCTGGCCGGCATGACCGGGGCGGCCGGCCTCGACGTCGTGGTCGGCGACCGCGTGGTGAGCTGGCTGCCGCTCTATCACGACATGGGCCTGATCGGTTTCCTGATGGCGCCGCTCGCCTCGCAGCTCTCGATCGACTACCTGACGCCGCGCGACTTCGCGCGCCGGCCGATGCAGTGGCTCAATCTGATGTCGCGTAACCGCGGCACCATCTCCTACAGCCCGAGCTTCGGCTACGACCTCGCCGTGCGCCGCGGCGCCACCCAGATGCCGGCCGATCTCGACCTGTCGACCTGGCGCCATGCTGGTATCGGCGGCGACATGGTGCGCGCCGACGTGCTCGAGCGGTTCGCTGCGACATTCGAGGCGGCCGGCTTCAACCGCAACGCCTTCATCCCGAGCTACGGCATGGCCGAGGTATGCCTGGCCATCACCTTCAGCCCCGGCGGCGCCGGCGTGCGCACCGACACGGTCGATCGGACGGCGCTTGGCGAACAGCAGCGTGCCACGCCTGCGGCCGACCCGGCCGATCCCCAGCGGGCGCGTCGCTTCGTGCTGTGCGGCCGCGTACTGCCAGGCCATCGGCTGGAAGTGCGCGATCCCGAAGGCAAGGTGCTGGCCGACCGCGAAGTGGGCCGCATCTTCGTGGCCGGTCCCAGCATCATGCCGGGCTACTTCGGTGAACCCGAAGCCAGTCGCGAGGTGCTGTCGGACGATGGTTGGCTCGATACCGGAGACCTCGGCTACACGCTGGCCGGCGAGATCGTCGTCACCGGCCGCGCCAAGGACCTGATCATCGTCAACGGACGCAACGTCTGGCCGCAGGACATCGAATGGGCGGTCGAGGCCAAGCGCCTGGCCAAGAGCGGCGATGCTGCCGCCTTCTCGATCGACACGGGCGAGGGCGAGCGCGTGGTCGTTGCGGTCCTCGCCCGCGTTTCCGGCGACGAGGCTCGCGAAGCTCTGGCGCGCGATGTCGCTGGCGCCGTGCGCGAGGCGATCGCGGTCGATTGCGACGTGGCACTGGTCGCGCCGACGGTCGGCCTGCCGACCACCTCGTCGGGCAAGCTGTCGCGCGCGCGGACCAAGGCCAACTATCTCGCCGGCCACTACGCGTCCGCACCGTCGTCGAAACCCGCCGCGGCCTGATCCGGGCGCCATGGGCAAGCTGGTCGCCGTCACCGGAGTCACCGGTTTCGTCGGGCCGCATCTCGTGGCTGCCCTGGCACGCCGCGGCTGGCGGCTGCGCCTGCTGGTGCGGCGCTGGTCGCCTCTGCCGTCCCTGGCCGGAATCGACGCCGAACTGGTGCTGGGCGATACGCTTTCCGAGCCGGCCTTGCGCGAGCTCGTTCGGGGCGCGGACGCGGTGGTTCATGCTGCCGGCCTGATCAAGGCGCGATCCCTGGCCGATTTCATGGCGGTGAACCGCGATGGCGCGGCGCTGCTCTCGGCTTTGGCGCCCGACGCTCACTTTGTTCTGCTGTCCTCGCTCGCGGCGCGCGAGCCGCAGCTCTCGGCCTATGGTGCCAGCAAACGCGCCGGAGAGGAGGCCGTCGCGGCCCGCCGCGGCCCTTGGCTCGCCGTACGGGCGCCTGCCGTCTACGGCGCCGGTGATCGCGAGACGTTGTCGTATTTCCGCTCTGTGAAAATGGGGCTGGCGCCCCAACCCCGGACCCCTGCCTCCCGACTCTCCCTGATCCATGTTGCCGACCTTGCCGAGGCCCTCGCGCTGGCCGTCGAGCACCCGCCGGAAAGGTCGGTCTACGAGATAGATGACGGCACGATGGATGCATATTCATATGCGGACATGGCGCAGGCGGCCGGGGCGGCGCTCGGCCGCAAGCCGGTGCAGATCAGGGTCCCACGGCCGGTCATGGCCGTTTTGGCCGGATTGAATGGCCTTCGGCAGTCGCTGGGCGGGCCGGTCCAGATCCTGACCCGGGACAAGGTCGCCGAGATTTTTCACCAGGACTGGTCCGTCCATGACCGGCGCCTGGCGGGAGCCCTGGGGTTCCGGGCGCGTTTCGACCTGGTGGCCGGCTTCCGCGAGACGGTCGACTGGTATCGCCGCGCAGGGTGGCTTTAGGACGGGCCTTCGGAGCCGTGAAACACTGCGAAATAAATTGTTATTTCACAAGGAATTGGGGTTTCTGGCACAAGGTGGCCGCCCGCCCCCGGGACCGGAGAGCATTTTGCGCACTGCCCATCAAATGATCGTCGAGAACGACGGCATCGCCGACACCCTCGAACTGCGCCGCGAGAGCACGCTCGCGCGCGGTGACGTCATGGGTGAAATCTGCCATCACCTGGCGCCGTTCCAGGTCGGCGAGAAGCCGATCTCGGGCGACACGGTGATCGCCAAGGACCTCACCATCGATTCGCTGGCGATCATGGACATGGTCATGGAACTCGAGGACCGCTTCGACGTCTCGATTCCCATGAACGTCGTGGCCGAGATCCATACCGTCGACCAGCTCGCGGACACGATCCTGAAGCTGCACGCCCGGCGTTAGCCATGGGCCTGTTCGATCGCCATGCGGGCCTCCTCGAGGCCTATCGCGACGTTCGGACGACCGGTTACGACCCGTTCCAGATCCGCATGGAACGGGTCCTGTCTCCGACCGAAGCCATCATCAACGGCCGCAAGACCCTGCTGGTCGGCACCAACAACTATTTCGGCCTGACCTTCGACCCTTCCTGCATGGAAGCGGCCATCGAGGCGATCCGCGCCGAGGGCACCGGCACGACCGGCTCGCGCATCGCCAACGGCAGCTACAATGAGCACGTCGCGCTCGAGCAGGAGATCGCCGAGTTCTACGGCAAGAAGCACTGCATGGTCTTCACGACCGGCTATCAGGCCAATCTCGGCATCATCTCGACCTTGGCGGGCGAGGGCGACCAGCTGCTGATCGATGCCGACAGCCACGCTTCGATCTACGACGCCTGCAAGATGACCCAGGCTGAGGTCGTCCGCTTCAAGCACAACGATCCGTCGAGCCTGGAGGCGCGCCTGCGCCGGCTGGGCGATCGGCCGGGCAATCGCGTGGTGGTGCTGGAAGGCATCTACTCGATGCTGGGCGATACGGCGCCGTTGCGGGAATTCGTCGACGTCTGCAAGAAATACAACGCCTACGTCCTGATCGACGAAGCCCATTCGTTGGGAGCGCTGGGCGAGACCGGCCGCGGCCTCTGCGAATCGACCGGCGTGATCGACGACTGCCACTTCATCGTCGGCACCTTCTCGAAGACCCTGGGTGCGATCGGCGGCTACTGCGTCTCGGACGATCCGGATTTCGACATCCTGCGCGTCACCGTGCGCTCCTACATGTTCACGGCCTCGCTGCCGCCCTCGATCGTGGCGTCGGTACGCCAGGCGCTCAAGGTCGTGAAGGCCAAGCCCGAGCTGCGCAAGCAGCTCTGGGACAATGTGGCCACTCTCTACGATGGGCTGGCCGCGCAGGGCTTCAAGCTCGGCCCGGAACATGGTCCCGTGGTCGGCGTGCACCTGCCCGACCGCATGGTCGCCATCGGTTTCTGGCGGGCCATGCTCGATGCCGGCATCTACGTGAACGTTGCCGTGCCGCCGGCCACGCCTAACGGCGTGTCGCTGCTGCGCTGCTCGGTCTGCGCCGTGCATACACCCGAGCAGCTCCAGCACATGGTCGAGGTCATGACGGGCATCGGCCGCCAGCTCGGCGTTATCGACGATCGCACGCGCCGCGTGGTTGGCGGCGCCCGTTAGGGCGCCCCCTCACGCCGGCCCCCATGTTCACCCTGGCCCACCTGTCCGACCCGCATCTGCCGATGCCGCGGGCACGCATCGTCGATCTGCTGGGCAAGCGCGCCACCGGCTACGCCAACTGGTGGCGCAGCCGCGTCGAGCTGCACCGGCCGGAAGCCCTGGCCGGCCTCGTGGCCGACATCGCGGCCGTGAAGCCCGACCATATCGCCCTGACCGGCGACCTGGTGAACGTCTCGCTCCCTGAAGAATTCGAACGGGCCGCCGCCTGGCTCGCAACCCTGGGCCCACCGGAGCGCGTGACGCTGGTGCCCGGCAACCACGATGTCTATGTCGCGACCCGCTGGGGGCAGGGGCTTGGCCGCTGGGGGGCCTATATCGCCAGCGATGGCGCGCCGCCGGCCGCCGGGTTCGAGGCCTTTCCGACCCTGCGCCGCCGCGGGCCGGTGGCGCTGGTCGGGCTGAACAGCGGCGTTCCCAAGCCGCCCTTCGTGGCGACCGGCACCTTGGGCGACGCGCAGATCGCGGCTGCCGAGAAGATGCTGGTCGAGCTCGGCCGCGAAGGCCTCTGCCGGGTGGTGCTGATCCATCATCCGCCGCTCACCACCGAGAAGCGTTTCAAGCGGCTGACTGACGCGGCCGCCTTCCAGGCGATGATCCGCCGGGTCGGCTGCGAGATCGTCCTGCATGGCCACAATCATCGCAGCGAAGTGGCGCGGATCGCGGGGCCGCCCGGTTCCAGGACCGAGGCCGTGCCGGTCGTGGGCGTCACCTCGGCGTCGGCTGCGCCCGAGAGCAAGTACGGCCGTGCGCGCTATCACCTGATCGGCATCGAGGCGCAGGGGGGCGGATGGCGGCTATCGGTCCAGCTCCGGGCACTTCGACCGGACGGAACGGGCTGCGAGCCCGATGGGCGTATCGTGTTCGAGAGTGGCGTAGCGCACGCCCAGGCAGCTTGAGGCAGAAATGGCTTCGTCGGATATCGTGGTAACGCCGGTTCAGGGCAAGGCGGAGCTCAAGGCTTTCATTCAACTGCCCAAGCGTCTCTATGCCGGACAGAAGGGCTACGTCCCGCACCTCGACCTCGAGCGCAAGGACGCCTTCACGCCGGGCAAGAACCCGCTCTTCGAGCATGTCGAGGTCCAGTTCTTCCTGGCGCGCCGCGCAGGCCGCATCGTCGGCCGCATCGCCGCCCAGGTCGATCGCGCCTACCTCGAGCGCTACGCCGACGGCACCGGCCATTTCGGCTGCCTGGCGGCCGAGGATGATCCTGCGATCTTCGCCGCCCTGTTCGCCGCGGCCGAAGGCTGGCTCAAGGGCAAGGGGCTGGTGCGGGCGACCGGTCCGTTCAGCCTCTCGGTCAACGAGGAGGTCGGGCTGCTGATCGACGGGTTCGAGAGCCGGCCCGTCCTGATGGTGCCGTGGGATCCTCCCTATGCCGGCGGGCGGGTCGAGGCCTGCGGCTACAGGAAGGTGAAGGACCTCTTCTCCTACGATTACGACGTGCAGAATGCGCCCGAGACGATCGGCGCCAAGCTGTTGGCGCGGGCCGGCATGGCCAACCGGGTGAAGGTCCGGACGGCCAACATGAAGATGTTCGATGCCGAGGTCCGGACCTTGGTCGGTGTCTTCAACGACGCCTGGAGCGACAACTGGGGCTTCGTGCCGTTCACCCAGGCCGAGATCGACCATGCCTCCAAGGCCTTCGGGCCGGTGATCGTGCCCGAGCTCGCCGTCTTCGTGGATGTCGACGACGAGACGGTGGCCTTCATCGTGGCGCTCACCAACCTCAACGAGGCGATTCGCGATTTCGACGGCAAGCTGGGCCCGATCAACCTCGCCAAGCTGCTCTACCGGTTGAAGATCGCCGGCGTCGGCAGTACTCGTGTTCCGCTGATGGGCGTGAAGAAGAAATTCCGCAACCATCCGCTGATGGGGGCAGGGCTGGCGATGATCGCCATCGATCACCTGAGGCAGAACGGCAAGCGGCTGGGCAAGACCTCGGCCGAGCTGGGCTGGATCCTCGAGGACAACAAGGCGACCAACAACATCATCCGGTCGGTCGGCGGGGTGCATTACAAGACGCACCGTCTCTACGAGAAAGTCCTGGCGGGGTGAGCGCCCCGGAAGGCAAACCACCCGGCCCGGGCGCGGCCGGTCCCGTTCCGCGCGTCTCGGCCTTCGCGCCGCTCGCCAACAAGTCCTTCCTGGCGATGTGGATCGCCAACCTGATGTCCAATGTCGGCGGCTGGATGCAGACCACCGGTGCCGCCTGGGAGATGACCAGCCTGACGCAGGAGCCGATCTTCGTGGCGCTGCTGGCGGCGGCCGGCACCCTGCCGATGTTTCTGTTCTGCTTCTTCGCCGGCATTCTGGCCGACCGGTTCGACCGCCGGCGCTACATCATCTGCTGCCAGGTCTGGATGATGGCGGTGGCGGCGACGCTGGCGGTCCTCGCTTTCTTCGGCAAGCTCGACCATTGGAGCCTGCTCGGCCTCTCCTTCTGCATGGGGCTGGGCAATGCCATGAACGCGCCGGCCTGGCACGCCGTGGTGCCCGAGATCGTCTCGGGGCCGCAGCTTCGGCCCGCCATTGCGCTGAACAGCGCGGGCTTCAATCTCGCGCGCACGATCGGCCCGGTGATCGGCCAGCTGCTGCTCAGCCTGGTGGGCGTGTTCCTGCTGTTTGCCATCAACACCTTCACCTATGTCGGTGTCATCCTGGCCATGCGGGCCTGGAAACGGCCGGCCGAGGCGCGGGCGGCGCAGCGCCGTGAGGGTTTCGTCGAGGCGGCCCGCTCGGGCATCGCCTTCGTGCGCGGATCGGCCGAACTGCGGGCGATCTTCGCCCGCGGCCTTTGCTTCTTCGTGCCCGGCATCGCCATGGGCACCCTGCTGCCGGTGATCGGCCGCTTCGAGCTCGGCCTGGACGAATTCGATTTCGGCATCCTCTACGGCGTCTTCGGCATCGGCGCGGTGGCCGCGGCCTTTGCCATGCCGCGGATCAATCGCCTGTTCGGCGCCGACCGCGCCAACATCTGGGCGATGGGCATCTCGGCGGCGGCCACGATGGTTGCTGCACTGGCAATGACTCCCTGGGTCGTCGGCGTCGTGGTGGCCATCAACGGAGCCTGCTGGATCATCGTCATCGCCAACAACGGCACGTCGGTACAGATGATCCTGCCCAACTACATGCGGGCGCGTGGCATGGCGGTGCACCAGATGGTGTTCTTCGGGGCGATGGTCGTGGGCTCGCTGCTATGGGGCAAGGTCGCCAACTTCTTCGGCGTCCAGACGGCGCTCATCGCATCGTCGGTGGCACTGGTGCCGCTCACGATGCTCGCGGCATCGATCAGGTTGCCGGGCTCCAGCGTGCCGCGCGTCTGACACTCTTTGGTGCGGTTTCCACCACAAGCCGTCCAAAAATTTGCGAGGCGGGGCAGAATCTTCTTGTAACCGCGTCGATTAGTTGTAGATAGCCAACATACAAGACGCCCACGCACGTGCCGCTGGCCCTTTGTGGTTACGCAACGACGGAAAGTGTTCTTTTTGGCAGTGCCGGCTTCGCGCCGGGTCCGGGAAGGAGCTTCTGAAATGGTTGCTTACCGCGCGGGGCGCGTTCCCCGCTATTATGTCGATTGCCCGGTGACTTTCGCCCGGGCCATTTCAGGTGCACATCTCGCCTCGCAGCTGCAGGAGACGCAGCTCAAAACGCCGTCGAGTATCGGCTGACGCATGCCGTCGGTCGGGCGCCGCCCGATCTGACGCCATACGTCTCTGCCGTCCGACCTTGCACCGAACAATCTGACGTTTTGACGGGGAACCCCCCAGCGATGACCGAGCGTATTTTCCGTTATCTCCGTGAGCAGCAGCCCGAGACGCCGTGCCTGGTGATCGACCTCGACGTGGTCGAGAACAACTACCGGCGCATGCGCGAGCTGCTGCCGGCGGCTCACATCTTCTACGCCGTGAAGGCCAACCCGGCGGCGCAGGTCCTGGCGCGCCTGGCGACGGCCGGCTCCAAGTTCGACACCGCGAGCCGCGGCGAGATCGAGATGGTGCAGGCCACCGGCGTCTCGATGGACCGCATCTCCTTCGGCAATACGATCAAGAAGGAAAAGGACATCGCCTGGGCCTACCAGCAGGGCGTGCGCCTGTTCGCCTTCGACAGCGAGGCCGAGCTGCAGAAGCTCGCCCGCGTGGCGCCGGGCGCCCGCGTCTTCTGCCGGGTGCTGGTCGATTGCGGCGGCGCCGAGTGGCCGCTCAGCAAGAAGTTCGGCTGCACGCCGGAGATGGCCAAGGATCTGCTGCGCAAGGCGCAGGAATGGGGCCTCGACGCCTACGGCATCTCCTTCCATGTCGGCAGCCAGCAGACTGACCTCGAGCAGTGGGACCGGGCGCTGGCCCAGGTCTCGCAGATGTTCTTCGCGCTCGCCGAGCAGGGCGTCGACCTGCGCATGGTCAATCTGGGCGGCGGCTTCCCGGCCCGCTACCGCGCCGAGGTGAACAGCATCGACGCCTACTGCGAGGCGGTCGGTCGCGCCCTGGTGCGCCACTTCGGCAACCGCATGCCCGAGGTCATCTTGGAGCCCGGCCGCTCGATGGTGGGCGATGCTGGCGTGATCCAGAGTGAGGTCGTGCTGGTCTCGCGCAAGGCGGCCAACGACCGCAAGCGCTGGGTCTACCTCGACATCGGCAAGTTCTCCGGTCTCGCCGAGACCATGGACGAGAGCATCAAGTATCGCCTGCGCACCAGCCGCGACGGCACCCGCGTGGGCCCGGTGGTGCTGGCCGGCCCGACCTGCGATTCGGCCGACATCCTCTATGAAAAGACGGAGTACAAACTGCCTCTGTCCCTGAAGCCGGGCGACAAGGTCGAGATCCTCTCGACCGGCGCCTATACGACGACCTACTCTTCGGTCGCGTTCAACGGCTTCGCACCGCTCAAGGCGGTCTGTATTTAGCTCCGTTCGTTACAATCAGACGACACAGCGGGGCCTTGAGAAAGGCCCCGTTGCCGTTTATCGACCACCCACAACTGAAGAATTGGGGACGCTGAAATGGCGAAGAAGATCGCGCGTAAGCCCACCGCTAAAAAGTACCTCGATTTCAACGGCCGCCTGGTCATGGTGGGCTTCGGCTCGATCGGCCAGGGCGTCCTGCCGCTGATCCTGCGCCATATCGGCATCAAGCCCGAGCAGATCACCATCATCACCGACGACATGCGCGGCGGCGAGGCCGAGGCGGAGCGCTTTGGCGTCGAGTTCGTCGAAAAGCGCCTCACCGAGTCCAACGTCCGCTCGGTCCTGGACAATCGCCTGGGCCAGGGCGATTTCCTGCTCAACCTCTCGGTCGAGGTCGCCTCGACGGCGCTGATCGAGCTTTGCCAGAAGAAGGGCGTGCTCTACCTCGACACCTGCATCGAGCCGTGGCCGGGTGGCTATTCGGACCCCAACCTGTCTGTCTCGCGCCGTTCGAACTACGCGCTGCGCGACACGATGCTGAAGCTCAAGTCGCGCTTCAAGGGCGGGTCGACGGCCGTGGTCGCCCACGGCGCCAACCCAGGCCTGGTGTCGCACTTCGCCAAGCAGGCCCTGGTGAACATCGCGCGCGACACCGGCCTGAAGACGGCCGTGCCGACTACGCGCGAGGGTTGGGGCAAGTTGGCCCAGCGCCTGGGCGTCAAGGTGATCCATGTCGCCGAGCGCGACACGCAGGTCTCGCCGAAGCCGAAGGAAGTGGGCGAGTTCGTCAACACCTGGTCGATCGACGGCTTCGTCTCCGAGGGCGGCCAGCCCGCCGAGATGGGCTGGGGCACGCATGAGAAGGCGCTGCCGCCCGACGGCAAGCGTCACACGTTCGGCTGCGACGCCGCGATCTACCTGAACCGACCGGGCTTGCTGACCCAGGTTCGCACCTGGACGCCGATCGAGGGTCCGTTCCACGGCTACATCATCACGCACAACGAATCGATCTCGATCGCCGATTACCTGACCGTGCATGAGGAGGGCAAAGGGGGCAAGAAGGTGGCCTACCGGCCGACCGTGCACTACGCCTATCATCCGTGCGATCAGGCGATCATGTCGATGCACGAGATCGCGGGAAAGAACCTCAAGCAGCAGAAGCGCCAGCGCCTGATCGTCGAAGAGGTCACCTCGGGTCGCGACGAGCTCGGCGTGCTGCTGATGGGCCACAAGAAGGGCGCCTACTGGTACGGCTCGCAGATCGACATCAATGAAGCGCGCAAGCTCGTGCCCTACAACAACGCGACCTCGATCCAGGTCGTCGCTCCCGTGCTCTCGGGCATGATCTGGGCGCTCGAGAACCCGAACGAGGGTATCGTCGAGGCCGACGAAATGGACTTCGCGCGCAACCTCGAAATCTGCATGCCCTATCTCGGCCCGGTCGTCGGCAAGTACAGCGACTGGACCCCGCTGCAGGACCGCGGAGAACTCTTCCCCGAGGATCTCGACAAGTCCGACCCCTGGCAGTTCAAGAACTTCCGGGTGGTCTGAGCCGGCAGCCAACGCAACGACGGTGCGCAGCCCTTGCGCGCCGTCGATTTGGACAGCTGAATTTTGAGTCGCCGCCGTCGCAGATCCTGCATTGTCGCCGGGGGAACACGGGCTGGCTTCGCGCGTTGGCATCTACTGGCCTGAATATGTTCGGCCGAGTGAGAGGATCCGACGAATGAAGCATGCCGTTGTGATTGCGGGAATCGTCCTGGCGGTAGCCGGATGCGCCCAGTTCGGACAGCAGGAGGCGGCGCTCTCCAAGCCGATCGCATCCTCGGAAGTCGACTGGTCCCGCAAGAGCGGCCGCAATACCGTCAGTGGTCTTGCCACGATGAAGGCCGGCGGTGAGCAGCATACCTGCGCGGGCCAGTCGGCAAATCTCATTCCCGATAGCGCCTATGCTCGGGCGCGGATGACGGCGATCTTCGGCAACGCCGATCGAGGCATGCGCGCGGCAAGCCGCGGCGCGGTGAAGTTCGAGCGCGACGATCCGGTTTATGTATCGAGTCTGCGCACCACACGCTGCGATGGGCAGGGCAGCTTCTCCTTTCCGCAGGTGCCCGACGGCGTCTGGTACGTCACGACCAGCATCAAGTGGCAGGGGCCGGCGCAGGTCGAAGGCGGCTCGATGATGCAGCGGGTCGACGTGCGCGGCGGCCGCCTCGTGAAGGTCGTGATGCCCTGACGAGAACAGGTTTCGCGAGAAATCCTGAGCGCCCGCGCGAGCTTATGGATATTTGAGTCGGGAGGTTGTGGTGCCGAGGCTCTTGCCGGCGGCGTCGCGTGCCGTGATGCTCCATTCATAGACATGAGAGCCGGGTCGGCAGGGTCCGATAAAATTGAAAGTGCCCGACGGCACATCCGCCGCGCCCTGATAGCTGGCACTGCCGCCGCCATGAAGCGAGCGCGGCGCATCGACGTCTTTCATGTTGAACTCGAGCAGCTCCGTTCCGCGCGGAGCATTGATGACGGCGAAGCGTGGCGAAGGACCTTGCAGCGGTCGGCCATTGCACTTCGAGATGCCATCCCAGGTCGGTGTCACGGTGAATCCCGTGTCTTGGGCTTGGGCGCTGAACACCAAGCCGGTGCTGGCCAGAACCAGGGCCAGGAATCGTCCTGTCGTCATGGGCGCGGGATCTCCAACATTGAGTTTCCACACGAGCCGTTCGTCGAAGCGACGGGTGCAACAGGCTAGCACGAGATCAGCGACGGCAAGCACTATGTTGGCGTCATTTTCCCGTGCGGTCTCGCCCGGGCGCTGTTCATCAAAGTTTCACGCAGTGCGGTCGTTGCGCTGCACAATTCTCTGTCGCTGGAAACCGACCGCCGATTTTCTGCAGCTCAGTTGCGGTTTACCGACACCAGCGGCAGGTTGAAGCTGGCGCTCTCGCCCTGGATATCGGCCGGCAGCGGCGAATAGGGCGAACCGGCGCGCACGCCGGCCAGCACGCCGCGGTCGAACTCGGGCACGCCACTCGACCGGATGATCTCGACGGCGAGCAGGTGTCCGTTCCGGGCGATCGTGATGCGCACCACGGTGGTGCCGCGGGTCGCATTGGTGTTCGCCTGATAGCGATAGCCCTGCAGCTTCATCGCGACCTGCCACAGGTAGTTGTCGGCGGCTCGCGCGCGATTGAAGGCGTCGGCGGGATTGACGAAATGTGAGGTCGTCGGCGCGTCTTGCGCATTGGGCACGGCCGGGGCGCGGCGCTGCGCGCCCGGCGGCAAGGGCGAGGGACGCACGTCCGGCCGTTGCGCTCCCGGTGGCGGCCGGGGCGGCGGCGGGGGCGGCGGAGGCGTCGCCAGGGCGTGCTGCTCGGGCGGCTTCGCCGGCGACGGCGCGGGCGTTGGGGATGGCGTCGGGGAGGGAGCCGGCGTGGGCGTTGGCGGGGCCGGCTCGGCCACCTTTGGCTGCAGGTCAGGCTGCAGTGGCGGCAGATCGTCCGGTGAAGGCGGCTGCGGTGCGGAGGCTTCCTTGCCGGGCGGCGCCTGTGGCGGCACCTGCGTTGCCTTGTCGGCGGTGACGGCCGCCGGCGGCTTCAGGCCAAAGTCGGTAGGTGGAGGCGGAGGGGGCGGCGGTTTCGCCTGTTGTTGCGGCGGCGGAGGTGGCGGCTCGGGCGGCTTGGGTTGCTCCTTGGGCTGCTCGAAGGAAACCTCGATCACGTCTTCGACTGGAGCGGGCTTGGGCTGATTTTCGGCGAGCCACCACAGCGCGAGCACGATGACGAGGTGCAGCAGCACGGCCAGCGCCAGCGCGAGCGGCGACATGCGCTCGGAGCGAAAGGAGGAGGCACTGGCGGCGTGGGCCACAGGGTGATCCGAGGGGGGGGTGATTCGAAGGGGTGATCCGATGCGAGGGTCAGCGGCCCGCGGCGGCTGGCTTCGCGGCCACCGGGTCGAGGCCGGTCTGGCGTACGATCTCGGCCACCGCCGGCGAGGCGAGGAAGCGCGCCAGATGCAAGGCGGCGTCCTTCTGCTCGGCGCCGTCGACCAGGCCGGCGGAGAAGAAGATGGTCTGCTGAACCTCGGCGGGCAGGGTGCCGACCATGTCGAGCTCCTTGAAGTAGATCAGCTCGCTCACCTGCTGGAAGCCCAATTCGGCATCGCCACGTGCCACCACTGCACCGACACGTTCACTCATGATCTTCTTGCCGGTGACCTTGAGCTGATCGGCAACGCCCAGCTTGGGGAACAGATCTTCGGAGAGATAGGTGCCGCTGGCGCTCGCCGAGTAGGCGACCGACTTGGCATTGAGCAAGGTCTGCTTCAAGGCCTCGACCGTGCTGATGTCGGGCTTCGGCGTGCCCTTGCGCACCGCCGCGCCGATCTGCGAGCGCGCGAGATCGATGCGGCTGCCGGCGGTGACCTTGCCCGTCTTCACCAGCGCTTCCAAGCCGCCTTCCGACAGGATCACCAGGTCGAACTTCTCGCCGCGCGCGAAACGGCTCGGGATCGAATCGGGGGCGTTGCCGATCGAGGCGCCGAAGGCGCTGATCACCTTGTGCCCCGAGGCCTGCTCGTAGATCGGGATCAGGATCTTGTAGGCTTCGGTAAAGGCGCCGGACGTTACGACCCGGATGTCGGCCGCCGCGGCGGCGAGCGGTGGGAGCGACAGCAGTCCTGCTGTCGCGAGAGCAATGGCTCCGAGAAAGAAGCGACGAGACGTCATGCTGCCCTCATCTGGGGATGCATTGCCCTCGGGCAAGCCGGCGGGGGGCGCTGCAGGGCCGATCCTGTGGGGCCAACTCTACGGGGCCGGCCCACGGAAGAAAACGAACGTAAGCACCGCGAACAACGGCAAAAGAATGGCAGAAGACCAGGCCATGTAGCCGAAGAAGCTCGGCATCCGGATTCCGGCCTCCTCGACCACGGCCTTGACCATGAAGTTCGGTGCATTGCCGATGTAGCTGTTGGCGCCCATGAACACCGCACCGCACGAAATGGCGGCGAGCGTGCTGGCCAATGCGCCCATCAGGACCTGCGGATCGCCGCCGGCGAGATTGAAGAAGACCAGGTAGGTCGGGGCATTGTCGAGAAAGCTCGAGAGGATGCCCGACAGCCAGAAATACCAGACGTCGAGTGGTTGGCCGTCGGGGCCCGTCACCAGGGCGATCAGCGGGGCGGCAGCGCCGTCAGGCCCGGCTCGCAGGATGGCCAATGCCGGCGCGATCGTGACGAAGATGCCAGCGAAGAGCTTGGCGACTTCTGCCATTGGCCCCCACGTGAAGGTATTGTCGGTGCGCACCTTGCGCGGGGTCAGCTTGAGCGACGCCACGATCACGCCAACCAGGGCGAGGTCGCGCAGCACGTGCTGCAGTTCCAGGGGAACGTGGAAGACGGTGAACGATACGCCTGGGTTCCAGGTGCCGCTTGCCAGGACGATGCCGACGACGACCATCAGCAGGATGATGTTGGCGCCGCCTTCGAGGCGGATCGGCGATTCGGGAGTCGGATCGCGCCGGCGGTGACCTTCCTTGCGGTACCAGTAGCTGTCGAGAGCGTAGAACAGCGCGAGCAGGACGATGACGCAGAACAGCATCTCGCTGAACAGATGCTCGGTCGTCCAGAAGAAGCTCACACCTTTCAGGAAGCCCAGGAACAGAGGTGGATCGCCGAGTGGCGTCAGGGCACCGCCGATGTTCGACACCAGAAAGATGAAGAACACGAAGACATGGATCTTGTGTCGCCGGTCGTCGTTGGCGCGGATGACCGGCCGGATCAGCAGCATCGACGCGCCGGTGGTACCCATCCAGCCGGCCAGCACGGTGCCGACCGCGAGCAGGGCCGTGTTCATCGACGGCGAACCGTAGAAGTTGCCGCGGATATGGATGCCGCCCGTGACGACGAACAAGGCAGCAAGCAGCACGATGAAGGGGATGTAGTCCAGCAGTGCTAAGTGGGCGATCTCGTAGACCGTGCTCGGCAGGCCGTGGAGCACGGCGAAGGGCACGATCACCAGGGCAGCCCAAGCCGCCGAGACCTTGCCGAAGTGGTGATGCCAGAAGCGCGGTGCGGCAAGCGGCAGGATCGCAATCGACAGCAGGATGCCGATGAAAGGGAGCACCCAGGCGAGGCCGAGATGACGCCCGTCGATTGCCGGTGCCTCCGGGCCGGCGGCAAGAACGGGCATTGCCCCGCCGAGGGCGAGCACGAGCGCGAAGACGAGCACAGGGGTGGCAGCGAGCGCTGCGAACTGTCGGGACATGATCGAGGTCACACGATGTAAGTCGCCGACACCCCGCCATCGACGGCGAGCGTATGGCCGTTGACGAAGGCGGCCGCCGGCGAAGCCAGGAACACGGCCGCGCCTGCGATCTCCCAGGGCTCGGCCCACCGCTTGGCCGGGCAACGAGCCCGCATGCGCTCGCCGGCCGAGGAAGCGATCAGCCGGGCGTTGGTTTCTGTCGCGAAGAACCCGGGGGAGAGGGCGTTCGCCGTGATGCCCTTGGCGCCGTATTCGGCGGCGAGGGCGCGGGCCAGTGCGGCAAGGCCCGCTTTGGCCGCGATATAGGAGGAGGCGCCGGGGGCGGCGAGGTCGGCCGCCACCGAGGTGACGAGGATCAGCCGGCCCCAGCCGCGGTCGACCATGCCGGGCAGCAGCCGATGGATCAGCGCCTGGCCCGCCGACAGGTCGGTATCGACCAGCCGGGCGAAATCGGCCGGCTCGATCTCGGCGAAGGGGCGGCGGTCCCGCTCGCCGACATTGTGGACGAGGACGTCGATGTGCCCGGCGGTCGCCAATTCGGCGGCCATGGCCGCCCGATCGGCCATTTCGAAGACCAGCGCCTCGGCCTCGTGACCGGCGGCGCGCAGTTCGGCGAGCCGCGGCGTGAGCTGGGCGTGCGATCGGCCATGCAGCAGCAGGCGGGCGCCGGCTTCGGCAAGGCCCTTGGCCATCTCCCAGCCGAGGCCGCGGGCCGAGCCGGTCACCAGGGCGGTGCGGCCATCGAGACGGAACTTGTCAGGAAAAAGGGACATGGAACGCGACAGGCCGGGTTGGTTGGTCTATTCGACGGCCGAGTTAGCTTTGGATGGGGCCATGCTGCAACTGCCTAAAGTCGTCGGTCATCGGGGCGCCATGGCCTATGCGCCGGAGAATACGTTGGACTCGTTCCGCGAAGCCCACCGGCGCGGCGCGACCTGGGTGGAGATCGACGTCAAGCTGACCTCCGACGGCGTGCCGATCGTCATGCACGACGATTCACTGAAGCGGACCACCGGCGTCGACCGGCTGGCGGCCGAGACGCCGGCGGCCGAACTGCCGGCCTCGGTGCCGACCTTCGAGCAGGCGATCGCCTGCTTCGGCGAGCTGGGGCTGGGGTGCAACATCGAGATCAAGCCCTGCCCGGGCCGTGAGGCCGAGACCGCCCGGGTGGCCGTGGCGACCCTGCGCCGGCTCTGGCCGTCCCGCCTGCCGGCGCCACTGCTGTCGAGCTTCAAGGACGCCTCCCTGGCGGCGGCGCGCGAGGCCGCGCCCGAATTTGCGCGGGCGCTGCTGATCGACGAGCTGAAGGACGACTGGCGGGACCGCGCCAAGGCCCTGGAGGCGGTCGGCATCAATACCAGCGGCAAGCGGCTGACCGCGCCCCGCGCCGTCGAGATCAAGAAGGCGGGCTACCTCCTCAGCACCTACACGATCAATGACCCCGAGGTCGCGCGCGTACTGGTCGCCATGGGGACGGATTGCGTCATCAGCGATGCCCCGGACGTCATTCTGAAGGCCCTGGCCTGAGCAAAGCGGCCTGAGAGCATTCTTCTTCGATTGGGGGTTGCGTTCGCCCTGCAGTCTTGGTGGACTGTCATCAGACTGAAATAAAACAGACACATCGCAGTCTTGTGGTCCGTCGATACATCGACGGGGCTTCATTGGGAGGTTTTTCGAGTCATGACACGGATTCTTTTCTCTTCCGTCGCTGCGGCGGCGGTACTGGCGAGCGCGTCCGTCGCGTCCGCCCAGACCGAGATCCAGTGGTGGCACGCCATGGGCGGCAACCTGGGTGATGCGGTCAATGCACTTGCCGAGGGCTTCAACAAGTCCCAGAGCGAGTACAAGGTGAACCCGGTCTACAAGGGCTCCTACACGGAGACCCTGACGGCCGCGATCGCCGCCTTCCGCGCCAAGCAGGCGCCGCATATCGTGCAGGTCTTCGAGGTCGGCACCGCCAACATGATGGCGGCCAAAGGCGCGGTCTATCCGGTCTATCAGTTGATGGCCGATGCCAAGGAGCCGTTCGATCCCAAGGCCTATATCGGCCCGGTCTACGGCTACTACTCGACGACCGACGGCAAGCTGCTGTCGATGCCGTTCAACTCCTCGACGCCGGTGCTCTACTGGAACAAGGAGCTGCTGCAGAAGGCCGGCCTCGATCCCGACAAGCCGCCGAAGACCTGGCCGGAGCTCGGCGAGATGGCCAAGAAGGCGGTCGCCGCCGGCGCCAAGTGCGGATTCACGCCGCAGTGGCAGACCTGGACGATGATCGAGAATTACGGCGCCTATCACAACCTGCCGTACGCGACCAAGGCCAACGGCTTCGGCGGCATCGATATCGAGCTGAAGTTCAACGACCCGGCCCGCATCAAGTTCATCCAGATGCTGTCGGACTGGAGCAAGGACAAGACGTTCGTCTATGGCGGCCGCGAGGGCAAGTCGACGGCGCTTTTCAATGCGGGCGACTGCGTGTTCCATATCGCCTCGTCTGCTACTGCTTCAGCGATCGACAAGGCGCTGGGCGCCGGCAAGTACGGTATCGCCATGATGCCCTATTCGCCCGACGTCATTGCCAAACCGCAGAACTCGATCATCGGTGGCGCTACCTTGTGGGTGCTGCAGGGCAAGCCGGCGGCCGAGTACAAGGGCGTCGCCAAGTTCCTGACCTACCTCGCCAGTACGCCGGTGCAGGCCAAGTGGCACCAGGAGACGGGCTACGTACCGGTCACGCTGGCCGCCGCGGAAGTCACCGAGAAGGACGGCTTCTACAAGAAGTTCCCGGGCCGCGAGATCGCGGTTCAGGAGCTGACCCTCAACCCGCCGACCGAGAACTCCAAGGGCCTGCGCATCGGCAACTTCGTGCAGATCCGCGACATCGTCGACAGCGAGCTCGAAGCGGTGTGGTCGGGCAAGAAGGACGCCAAGGCCGCGCTCGACGAAGCCGTGAAGCTCGGCAACGAGCAGCTCAAGCGCTTCGAAGCGGCGAACAAGTAAGGCGTCTTTTCTCCCTCATGTCCCTCTCCCCCGCTAGGGGGAGAGGCAAGGTGAGGGGGAAGCGACGTGCGTAACCCCCTCACCCATCCTCTCCCCCTAGCGGGGGAGAGGAGATCTGAATGGGAAACGCCACCGCACCCATGGAAAAAAAGGTCACCTTCAACGAGCGCTGGCTGCCCTACCTTCTGGTGGCGCCGCAGATCGTCATCACCCTGGTGTTCTTCTTCTGGCCGTCAGGCCAGGCGATCTACCAGTCGGTGCTGCTCGAGGATGCCTTTGGTGGCAACACCAAGTTCGTCTTCCTCGATAATTTCATCCATCTCTTCCAGGACCCGGGCTACTACGCCTCGGCACGGCTGACGCTGGTCTTCAGTGCGCTGGTCGCCACCCTCGGGCTCGGCCTTTCGCTCCTGCTGGCGGTGATGGCCGACCGCGTGATCCGCGGCGCCACCGCCTACAAGACCTTCCTGGTCTGGCCTTACGCCGTGGCGCCCGCCGTGGCCGGCGTGCTCTGGGGATTCCTGTTCAACCCGTCGGTCGGCATCGTCGCCTGGCTGCTCCAGGGCATCGGCATCGAATTCAACTATGTGAGCAACGGCAACCAGGCGCTGCTGCTGGTGGTGATCGCCGCCGTCTGGAACCAGATCAGCTACAACTTCCTGTTCTTCCTGGCTGGCCTGCAGTCGATCCCCAAGTCGCTGATCGAGGCGGCCGCCATCGACGGCGCGGGCCCCGGCCGGCGCTTCTGGGACATCATCTTCCCGTTGCTCTCGCCGACCGGCTTCTTCCTGTTGGCCGTGAACATCATTTACGCCTTCTTCGGCACGTTCGGCATCGTCGACGCGCTGACCAAGGGTGGGCCGGCCAAGGCGACCGAAATTCTGGTGTTCAAGGTCTACAACGATGGTTTCCGCGGCCAGGATCTCGGCGGCTCCTCGGCTCAGTCGGTGATCCTGATGGCTGTGGTCATCCTGCTGACTTTCGTGCAGTTCCGCTTCATCGAGCGCCGGGTGCACTACTGATGGTCGAGAACCGCCCCTTCCTCACTGCGTTCAGCCACTTCGTCGTCCTGCTGGGCGTGATCATCATCGCCTTCCCGGTCTGGATGACCTTCGTCGCTTCGACACACGACCAGCAGACCATGCTGCAATCGCCGATCCCGATTCTGCCGGGCGGCCAGCTGATCGAGAACTATGCGCGCGTCATCACCGAGGGTTACGGCAAGGTCGGCGGCGTGCCGGTCTGGCAGACGCTCACCAACAGCCTGATCATGGCGCTCGGTGTGGCAATCGGGAAGATCGCAATCTCCATCATCGCGGCCTTCGCCATCGTCTACTTCCGCTTCCCGCTGCGCATGACCTTCTTCTGGGCGATCTTCGTAACGCTGATGCTGCCCGTCGAGGTGCGCATCGTGCCGACCTACGGCGTCGTTGCCAATCTCGGCATGCTCGACTCGTATTCGGGCCTCATCATCCCGCTGATCGCCTCGGCGACGGCGACCTTCCTGTTCCGGCAGTTCTTCCTCAGCGTCCCCGACGAGCTCACAGAGGCGGCCCGTGTCGATGGCGCTTCGCCGATGCGCTTCTTCTGGGACATCCTGCTGCCGATGAGCCGGACTTCGATCGCCGCTCTGTTCGTGATCCAGTTCATCTACGGCTGGAACCAGTATCTCTGGCCTCTGCTGATCACCACCAAGGAAAGCTTCTACACTGTCGTCATGACGGTCTCGCGCCAGGCCAACGTGGTCGATTCGGTGCCGAGCTGGAACCTGCTGATGGCCATGGCGATGCTCGCCATGATACCGCCGGTGCTGGTCGTGGTGTTCATGCAGCGCCAGTTCGTGCGCGGCCTCGTCGAGACGGAGAAGTAAGGCATGGCGCAAGTCCATCTGCGCGGCGTCAAGAAGAGCTACGACAAGCTCGAAGTCATCCATGGCATCGACATGAAGATCGCCGACGGCGAGTTCATCGTCATCGTCGGTCCCTCGGGCTGTGGCAAGTCCACCCTTCTGCGCATGGTGGCCGGGCTCGAGCGCATCACCGGCGGCGAGATCGCGATCGGCGACCGTGTCGTCAACGAGCTGGAGCCCAAGGATCGCGACATCGCGATGGTGTTCCAGAACTACGCTCTCTATCCGCATTTCAGCGTCTACGAGAACATGGCCTACGGGCTCAAGATCCGCGGCCTCTCCAAGGCCGAGATCGACCAGCGCGTGCAGAAGGCCGCGAAAATCCTGGAGCTGGGTGCCTTGTTGCAGCGCCGACCGCGCCAGCTCTCGGGTGGTCAGCGCCAGCGGGTGGCGATGGGCCGCGCCATCGTGCGCGAACCGGCGGTGTTCCTGTTCGATGAGCCGCTCAGCAACCTCGACGCCAAGCTGCGCGTGCAGATGCGGCTCGAGATCAAGCGGCTGCAGCGTGAGCTCGACGTCACCTCGATCTATGTTACCCACGACCAGGTCGAGGCGATGACCTTGGCTGATCGGCTGATCGTGATGAATGCCGGCATCGCCGACCAGATCGGCACGCCGATGGATGTCTACGAGCGGCCGGCCTCGGTTTTCGTGGCGGGCTTCATCGGTTCGCCGTCGATGAACTTCCTGGCCGGCAAGGTCACGGCCGACCGCCGTTCGGTCGATCTCGCCGGTACCGGCGCGGAGCGCGTCAGCCTGCAGCTCGGCATCCCGACTGCCGCAGCGGCCGGCGCACCGGTCGCGCTCGGCGTCCGGCCGGAGCACCTGCAGCCCGTTGCTGACGGCCCGCTGGAGTTCGAGATCGAGCTCGCCGAGCCGCTGGGTGCCGATACTCTGCTGCACGGCCGGTTCGGCGAGGCGCGGGAACTGGTGACGGTGCGGCAGGGTGGCCACGTCCAGGCCAAGCCCGGCGAGAAGCGCCGCTTCAGGGCCGAGCCCGGCCATCTGCATGTCTTCGACTTGCAGACCGGCAAACGCATCGCCGACGCCGGATGACCGCCGTGCCGACTTTGTGGGCGCGCATCGAGGTCGCCGGGCAGCCGCGCCTCGGCAGGGTCGAGGGCGAGACCATCCATCTCCACGAGGGCACGCTCTTCGCACCTGGGCTAGCGACTGGCGAGACTGTGTCGACCAGTGACGCGCGCTGGCTGACGCCCGTGGAGCCCACCAAAATGGTGGCGCTGTGGAATAATTTCCGGGCGGCGGCGGAAAAGAACGGCTGGGCCATTCCGGCCGAGCCGCTCACCTTCCTCAAGGCGCCGAGCAGCTTCGCGGCCCACGGACAGCCGATCCGCCAGCCCAGGTCCTATGACGGCCGCGTAATCTACGAAGGCGAACTGGGAATCGTCATCGGCAAGGCCTGCACGGGCGTCTCGATCGACGAGGCGGCCGGCCATATCCTGGGCTACACCTGCGTGAACGACGTCACGGCGCTGGAACTGCTGCAGCGTGACCCCAGCTTCGCGCAATGGACGCGGGCCAAGAACTTCGACACTTTCGGGGTGTTCGGCCCAGTCGTCGCGACCGGCCTCGATCCGCGGACCCTGATCGTCCGTACCCTGGTGAACGGTCGGGAGCGGCAGAACTACCCGGTCGCCGACATGATCTTTTCGCCGACGGAACTCGTCAGTCTCATTTCACGCGACATGACCCTGATGCCGGGCGACGTCATTGCCTGCGGTACCTCGCTCGGCGCCCTGCCGATGCGCCCGGGGACCGTGGTCGAGGTGGCGATCGACGGTATCGGTGTGCTGCGTAACACCTTCGTTACGGACTCGTCCGCCTGAACGATCGCGCTGGCTCTTGCCAGAAATCGCGGTTTTCGCGATACGTCGTCCATGGGTGATGTGGACGAAGACAAATTCCTGGCCGGACTATTCGAGAATAATCGGAACTGGGCCAGCGAGGTCGAGAAGAACAATCCGGGTTTCTTCGACAAGCTTGCCAAGCAGCAGGCGCCGCGCGTGCTGTGGATCGGCTGCTCCGACAGTCGGGTCCCGGCCAACGAGATCATCGGCATGTTGCCGGGCGAGGTCTTCGTCCATCGCAACGTCGCCAACCAGGTGATGATGGTCGACTTCAACTGCCTGGCCGTCCTGCAGTATGCCGTCGAGGCGCTGCGCGTGCGCCACGTCGTTGTCTGTGGCCATTATGGCTGCGGCGGCGTGAAGGCGTCGCTGAAGAACCACGAGCTCGGCCTGCTCGACAACTGGCTGCACGGCATCAACGTGCTGGGCCGCCGCTACCACGATCAGATCGTGGCCCAGCCGCACAAGGCCGAGCAGGTCGACGCGCTTTGCGAGATCAACGTCATCGAGCAGGTGCGCAATGTCTGCCGGACCTCGATCGTCCAGCATGCCTGGCGGCGCGGTCAGGAGCTCTCGGTGCATGGTTGGATCTACGGCATCCAGGACGGGTTGCTGCACAACCTCGACGTCACCGTGAGCGAAGCCAAGACCGTCGAACAGACCTTGTCGGATGCTCTTGCTGCGCCACGCCTGGTGCACAAGGCTCAGGAGAGCAAGGGCAAACACGGCTGATGAACCTCGATCAGTTTGTCGGGTGGTGGAAGGACCTGCTCGAGCAGGTCTTCATGTTGCCCGCGCCGGTGCAGCTCCTGGTCTTCCTTGCCCATGGGCTGATCGTCTACGGCATCGCCTTCACCTTCCTGAGCTACTTCAACCGCAAGCCCGAAGTGCTGCAATGGACGCCGGTGGCGCCGTTCTTTGCGGCCATCTCGATGATCTTCGCGTTGTTCCTCGCTTTCCATGCCGCCGACATCTGGACGCACAAGCGCGAGGCCGAGCGCGCCTTCATCCAGGCCGGTTCGGCGATCAAGCGCTTCGACGAGATGGTCGGACCCGGTCAGCTCAACCTCGCTGAGGCGCGCTATCAGCTGGGACGCTATGTGAAGTACGTCTTCAAGGACGAGTGGCGCAAGAACCGCAACCAGAAGGGGAGCGAGCGCGCCGAGGGCGCCTTTCGCAAACTTCAGGAAGAGGTCCTCAAGGCGACGCAAAGCCTGCCGACACCGACCGCGACCCAGCTCAACGTGCTGCTGAACGATATCTCTCGAACGCGGTCCGATCGGCTATGGATCGGCAGCAACCACACCGAGGTGTCGTCCTGGATGGCGGTGATCCTGTTGGGCTGCCTGACGCATCTCGCGGTCGCCGCGGTTCATTTCGATCGGCGACGCGCTGGTGCCGTGGCTTTGGCGCTGCTCGCCTCGACCACGACCATAGGCTACTGGTCGCTAGGTATCGTCGCCGACCCTTATCGCCACGCCGGCCAGCTCAATCCATCGGCCTGGCTCGAGAGCTTGCCGGAATAGGCTTCCTTGACGGAGGTATCGGGTTTCAGCGCCCAGACGAGGCCGACGGCAGCCAAGAGCAGGATTGCGCGCACGACAGAGGATCGATCGCTATCGGACATGGCTAGCTCCTCAGTCCGATCATTTTAGGGTGGATCGGGCCGTGCCGCTTGCATCTATGTCTCCAATGTGGAGAGAACGGTCGTACCGGCGGCCGTGGCCAGACGGAGCCTCACGCAACGGCCCCGCTTCCTCCACGATCGCTGTCCTCTAGGATCGATCGGACCTGCGCATGCTCTTCTGCACCTACAACATCCACTACGGCGTTGGATCCGACGGCAAATATGACCTGTCCCGCATCGCCGACATCGTCGCCCAGGCCGACATCGTTTGCCTGCAGGAAGTTACGTCGGGTTGGAAACAGAACGGGTTCGTCGATCAAACAGTTGAGATCGCGCAGCTTCTCAATCGCTACTACTGGTATCACGGCGCCATGGAGGCCGACGCCAGTGAGGTCGGCGCCGATGGCCGGATCGTCAATCGCCGCCGCGCTTTCGGCAACGCGGTGCTCTCGCGTTGGCCGATCAATTGGGCGCGCGGGCACCTCCTGCCCAAGACGGAGCTGGTGAATTGCTTCGACCTGCAGCGTGGCTTCGTCGAGGCGGCAGTCGAGGCGCCTTCAGGCTCGCTGCGCGTCTACAGTGCGCATCTCAGCCATGTCGGCCCGCAGCAGCGCCTGACGCAGGTCGAGGTCCTGATGAAGACCGTCCTGGATGCCGAGCGGACCGGCCCGCCTTGGGATGCAGCCGGCGGCGACACATTCATGTTCCAGGAGCGTCGTCCCGACGTGCCGCGTCCCGCCATCGTCGCGGGCGATTTCAATTTCACGCCGCAACATCCTGAGTATCCCCTGGTCTGCGGCGAGATGAGTGCCTATGGCCGCCTCGGGACCAGGCGGCATCTCGCGGATGCCTGGGGTGCCGCCGGCAATTCCGAGGACGGTGTCGAGTCGATCCCCAACGAAGGCCGCATCGACCATGTCTGCGTCACTCACGATCTCGCGCCGCGGGTGAAGAAGGCCTGGATCGACCACAATGTCGTGGCTTCCGACCATTGGCCCTTGTTCGTCGAGTTCGATCTGTAGAGCACGACCTTCCGCTCGACTGGAAACAGTCGAGCGGAAGGTCGTGCTCTAGAAAGCCATGGTCAGGATGAAGCCGAGCGCATTGGTGATGACGCCGGTCGGCACCCAATCGACCTGGCGCACCAGGTAGGGCTCGATGCTGATGTGCCTGTCGAGCGGAAAGTTCGCGCCCAAGGTCAGCCGGTAACGAGCGAACTGCCCGTAGCGTGTGTCGAAATACAGCTCGACCGAGCTGTAGGGCGTGAAAGTGTAGTCCGCGATCGTGACGTCGCGCTGAACCTGCAAACGCTCGCGCAGGCGTACCGAGAAGCCGCTGTTCAGCCAGCGGAAATCCTCGCGCGTGCGCGCATCGACGATCACCTTGGAGGGGAAGTGGAGGCGGAACGTCTGCTCGAGCAGCAGGCGGTTCTCGTTGTAGGGCCCGCCATCGGTCGCACCGCCGTGGCGATAGCCGATGCGACCCAGGAAATAGTCGGTGAACTGGTGCTCGAAAGTGAGGCCCTGCTCGGCCTGGAAGGTGTTGCCGCTGTCGCGGTTACGGCTGAGCGATCCGAGCAGGATGGCGCGCGACTTGTGGTCGTTGAACCAGTAATGGACCTGCACTTCGGGCCAGAACTCGTTGCTCTCCTCGGCGCTTGCACTCGCGGCGAACAGCGCTGCAGTTACGATGCCGGCGATCAGACCTCTAGTTGCCGTGTGCATCGCGCACGATGCAGCGAAAACCGACATGGCTGGTCGTGGTGTCGACCGCTTCGGCGTGCCGCGCCGCCGGTCGATAACGCCGGCAGTAGCTCGGCGCGCAGAGATGCGAGCCCCCCTTCAGCACCTTGCGAGGGATCTTGACCTGAGGCTGCCGCGGATCGTAGCTCGCGTCGAGTGGCCCGCCGCGGGGATTCTCCGGCACGCAGCAGGCCTTGCCGGCATCGGCTGGATGCTTGGTCGAATACCAGTCCGTGGTCCATTCCCAGACATTGCCGATCATGTCGTGGACGCCGTAGCCGTTCGCCGGAAAGGCGCGGACCGGCGAGGTGCGGGCCCAACCGTCAGCGCGCATGTTCTCGTGCGGGAAGTTTCCCTGCCAGGTGTTGGCCATGTGCCGGCCCTCCGGCATGAAATCGTTGCCCCAGGCGAACTCCGTCTCGTCGAGGCCGCCGCGAGCGGCGAATTCCCATTCGGCCTCGGTCGGCAGCTCCTTGCCGGCCCACTTCGCATAGGCTTCGGCGTCCCGGAAGGCGACCTGCACCACGGGATGGTCGTCGAGCCCGCCGATATGGCTGCCCTTGCCGTAGGGCCGCCGCCAGGTCGCGCCGAAGGTGAAGCGCCACCACTGGCTCCAGTCGGCGAGATCGACGGGCTTCGAAGGCGGCGTGAAGACCAGTCCGCCGGCTTTGAGCATCTCCGGCCGTGCTCCCGGATAGTCCTTCGGGTCGGGGGCGATCTCGGCCCAGGTGACATGGCCCGTCGCCTGCACGAAGGCGCGGAACTGCGCATTGGTGACGGGCGTGGGATCGATCCAGAAGCCATCGACCGTGACCGTGTGCGATGGCGCTTCCTCAGGGTAGTGCCGATCCGATCCCATGCGGAAGGTGCCGCCGGGAATGCGGACCATGCCGGCGATCGAAGCCCCAGCGGGTGCAGCCTTCGTGCTTTCGAGGAGGTCAGCCATCTCGGTTCGAGCAGCTCACGTCAGTTCGAAGGGATAGATTACTTTCCAATCGTGCTTCATGTCGACGACGGTCCATTTGCGCCGTACGGCCTCGTTCCAAGCCGTGTCGAGCTTACCGACTACGGACTGACGATCGTAGGCATATTCGCGCACACCATCCGTGTGATGCACGAGCCCCATGAAGCGCGCACCGGTACCGGCCGCCGTCCATTCCAGCATCTGCTGGTCGCCGTCGGAATTGCCGAAGGTAAGCACCGGGCGGCGGCCGATATACTGGTTGATACCCTCCGCCTTGCCCGGCCCGTCATCGATGAACTGCACCTTGGGTTCCTTGAGCAGGATGGGCTGGTCGTTGGCGCGCAGCTCATAGCGCGTGACGCCCGAGGAGCCCACGACCTGCTCGGGCGGAATGCCGTAGACCCGTTCTGTCCAGGGTCGCATGAACTCAATGCCGCCGCCCGACACGATGTAAGTCTTGAACTGGTTGGCGCGCAGGAGGGCCAGCAGCTCGAGCATCGGCTGGTAGACGAGGTCGGTGTAGGGGCGCTTGAAGCGCGGATGGCGGGCGGTGGCCAGCCAGTCGAGGACGGCTTTGCGGAAATCCTCGGTGGTCAGGCCGGCATGGGTCGCCGCCATGATCTCCAGCAGCCCTTTTTCGCCCATTGTCGATACCGCCGCGCGGTCGTTCTCGAGCACCGCCCGGAACGGCTCCTGGGTCCGCCACTGCGGATTGCGGCTGGCCAGGGCGCGCACGCGATCCATCGCGAACGTCACCTGGACATACATCGGCTGCTCGGTCCACAGGGTGCCGTCATTGTCGAAGCAGGTGATGCGCTCG
>MKRV01000013.1 GCA_001897995.1 Alphaproteobacteria bacterium 65-37
CCTTGGTCGCGACCATCGCCGGCGCGGGCGGCACGCTGCCGATCATTTTGGCCGCCGCGCAGACAGTCGGCGCCACGCCGGAGCAGGCGAGTTCGTGGGTGTCGGGCCTCTCGCTCGCCACCGCGTTCAGCGCGCTGGTGCTGAGCCTGCGCTATCGCATGCCCATCATTGCTGCCTGGTCGACGCCCGGCGCGGCGCTGATCGCCTCGACCACCGGTGTGCCAAGCTTCGCGGCGGCGGTCGGCGCCTTCGTGCTGGCGGCCGTGCTGATCCTGCTCACCGCCGCGGTGCGGCCGCTCGGCCGGCTGATCGAGCGGATCCCCGCCAGCATCGCCGCCGCCATGCTGGCCGGCATCCTGCTGCGCCTGGTCATGGCGATGGTCGAGCATGTGCCGACCTCGCCGCTGCTGGTGCTGCCGCTGCTCGCTTTGTTCTTGGTCGTGCGCGCCTTCCTGCCGGCGCTGGCGTCGCTGGTCGTCCTGGTGGCCGGCGGCCTGCTCGCCTGGTCGCTCGGTCTCGTGAAGCCGTTGCCGCCGATCGGGCTCACCTCCGTCGTGTTCACTGCACCGGTTTGGGATCCCGCAACCCTGATCGGGCTCGGCGTGCCGCTCTATCTCGTGACCATGGCGTCGCAGAACCTGCCGGGCTTCGCGGTGCTGCGCGCGTCGGGCTACCAGCCGCCGACCCAGCCGATCCTCGCCGTCACGGGCGCAGCGTCGCTCGGCACGGCGTTCGTGGGCGCCCACACCTCCAACCTGGCGGCGATTTCGGCCGCGCTCTGCACCGGCCCCGACGCCCATCCCGATCCCGCGAAGCGCTGGATGACCGGGCCGTTCTATGCGCTCTTCTGGGCACTGATCGGCCTGTTCGGCGCCTCGCTGGTCGGCCTGTTCGGCGCCCTGCCGCCGGCCTTGCTGGCCACCGTCGCGGGCACGGCGCTGCTGGGCTCGATGGCCGGCGCGATGGGCAGCGCGCTGGCCGGCGACCAGGACCGGCTGGCGGCGGCGGGAACGCTCGCCGTCACCGTTTCCGGCATCACCCTGATGGGGGTGGGCTCGGCCTTCTGGGGCCTGGTCTTCGGTCTGCTCATTCTCGGCATCGACAAGCTCGTGAAGCGCTGAGGGCGCCTGCAACGCTGCCCGGCAGGTGCCGCTGCGTCATTTGACAATACATAAGTAAATACTTATGGATTCGTCATGACCCCCGCTGGTGACCTCGCGACCGTCCTGCGTACCCTGGCCGATCCGACCCGGCGGGCGGTGTACGAGCAGATCGCTGCGGCGGGCGAACTGACCGTGGGCGCGCTGACCGCGCGCAACGACGTCTCGCAGCCCGCGATCTCGCAGCATGTGCGGTCGCTCAAGGAGGCCGGCCTGCTCGTCGAGCGCCGGGAAGGGCGGCACGTTCACTATCGCTGCGAACCGCATGGATTGGCGCCGCTGGTCGACTGGATCGGCCACTACGGCGCCTTCTGGCGCGAACGCTTCACCAATCTGAGATCCCTGCTCGAGGAGATGGACGATGACCGACCCCGCAAGACGCCCCGCCGCGGTTGATAGCGTGCGCGACATCGTGGTCGAGGAGATCCTGCCGCATGCGCCGGAGAAGGTCTGGCATGCCCTGACGGAATCCGAGCTGGTCGGCCGCTGGCTGATGCCGAACGATTTCGCGCCGGTTGTCGGCAAACGCTTCACCTTTCGGACGCAGCCGATGGGAAATTGGGACGGCGTCGTGCAATGCGAAGTTCTGGAGGTGGTGCCACACGAACGGCTCGCCTACAGCTGGAAGGGCGGCTCGACCGACAACGCGAAGTACGGCTCGGTGCTCGACAGCGTCGTCACCTGGACACTGACGCCGTCGGGCAGCGGCACGCGCCTCAGGCTCGTCCATGCCGGCTTCCGCTCGCCGCAGAACGATTTCGCCTACGACGCCATGAGCTCAGGCTGGGGCCGCATCATGGGGCGGATCTCGGAGATCGCGGCGGGCCGATCGAAAGACGCAGTCGCGCAAAGCTTTGCCGGTCGATGACGCATCGGCCGGCGAGCGGCGGGATTGACAAGCCCGTCCGCATCTTCATTAATGTTACTAGAGTAACAAAATGGAGATACGGCAATGGCAGCCCGACTTTCCTCCATCCAGGTCGAACAGTACGCGCGCGACGGCTTCACCGGCCCGGTCCCGGTCCTGACGGCCGACGAAGTCCGATCGTTCCGCGGTGAGCTCGAGGCCTACGAACGCACGGCGGGCAAGGCCATCGGCTTCCCGGAGAAATCGAAGCCCTATCTGCTGTTCGGATGGGCCGACGCCATTGTCCATCACCCGAAGGTGCTCGATGCCGTCGAGGACCTGATCGGTCCTGATATCCTGGTCTATCACACGACCTTGTGGACCAAGGAAGCACACGCGGAAGTGTTCACGCTGTGGCATCAGGACGACGCCTATTTCTTCCTCGACCCGCCAGAACAGGTGACGGCGTGGGTGGCGCTCTCCGACGCGTCGGAGCGGGCGGGCTGCATGCGCATGATCGCCGGCAGCCATCGCGGGGGCTTCGTCGAGCACACCGAGAAGCCGGGCGGCGGCAACATCATCCGGCGCGGCCGCGCCATTCATGACCGCTTCGCAGACAGCGACGGAACCCTCGTGCCGCTGCAGGCCGGCGAGATGTCGCTGCACAACACCTATACGATCCATTCCTCGGGAGCGAACAACAGCGACGATCGCCGTATCGGTCTTGGGATCAGCTACGTGCCGGCGCATGTCCGCCCGAAGAACGGGTTGCGCTCGAGCGCGCTGCTGGTCCGGGGCACGGACCGCTACGGTCACTTCCATGCCGAGACGCGGCTCGAGACGCCGCTGTCGGCGGAGGCCCGCGCTGCCCACGAGCGCGCCTACGGCTTCTATATGAAGGCGGCGCAAATACCCGAAGGGTCGCCCTAGATCGCAGGACGAGGAGGGCGCCTTGAACGACCCGGTTCTAGGAAGCTCCCTGCCGCGTGGGGCCGGGCTTCAGGACGTTGCGGACGAGCTTGACGGCGGCCGCTTCGCTCAGCGACCCGACCTTGAAGAGGAAGCGGTAGAAGAGGGCGCCGTAGAGCTCGTCGTGACGCTCTTCGGCCGTGCCGGGAAAATCGAACGATCCGTCGGCGAGGCCGCGCCTGATGATCTGGATCGCGGTCTGTCGGCGAAGGGCGAGGTAGCGGTCGCGGAAGGCGACACGGGCGTCGGCGTCGGTCAGGCTCTCGGCGATCACCCGCTCGAACAGGACCCCGAGCGTGCCGCTCAGGCCCCGCGTGAAGGCGATGACGTGCCCGACGATGGCGTCGTATGGCGGCACCGACGTGTCGAGCGGCGCCGTCTTGCGCAGTTCATGAAGGAGCGCGTCGGCCAGCAGGGTGCCCTTGGACGGCCAGCGACGATAGAGCGTTATCTTGGTGATGCCGGCACGTCGGGCGATCGCGTCCATCGTGGCCAGCGCTGCGCCCTCGTTCTTCACCAGGTCGATCGCCGCGTCGAGAACCGCTTGCTCGTCGGTGGGCGGTCGCCCTCTTCGTTTGGGAGCTTCTGCGCGCGCGGCCTTGGCCAATTTTCCTGTCTCCGAGGGAAAGAGCGGGCCTTCGTATCTGCCTCGGCGCGACCTCCTGTCAAGCGCACCGCCTAGAGGGGTATCGGCATTGGTGGAAGCTTCCTACCTGGATCCTGCGCTGGCCGGGCGCCGTCTGCTGGTGATCGGCGGCGGATCGGGAATGGGCCTGGCGACGGCAATGCTTGCCGCCGAGCGAGGGGCTCGTGTGGCGGCGACCGTCTTGTCGGAAGCCGAGGCGAGCGACGTTGCCGAGCGTCGGCCGGACATCGCCACGATGCCGCTCGACATCACCGACCGTGCGGCGATTGCCGGAACGATCGAAGCTCTCGTCGCGAGCCTCGGCGCCCTCGACGCCGTCGTGTACTCGGCCGGCATCCTGACGCGGACGCAGACCAGCGAGATGAGCGATGGCGCCTGGGATCGCTTGCTGGAGATCAACCTGACAGGGGCCTTCCAGGTCACGCGGGCCGCTCTGCCCTTTCTGCGGGCGAGTACCGCCACGGCGCCGGCCATCGTCGTCATCTCCAGTCAGATCGGCCTGGTCGGCCATCCCTCCGCGGCGGCCTACGCTGCCAGCAAGGCCGGCCTCAACGGCCTCGTCCGCTCGCTGGCGCTCGAGTTCGCACCGGTGGGCCTGCGGGTAAACGCCGTCGGGCCCGGCCCGATCGCCACGGCGATGACGGCGGCGGCACGGCAGGACGCAACGCGCCGCGCCGAGTTGATCGGCGGCATTCCCCTCGGCCGCTTCGGGGAGCCCGGTGAAGTCGCCGAAGTGATCCTCTTTCTCGCCTCGCCGCGGGCAAGCTTCGTGACGGGGCAGGTGTGGTGCGTCGACGGCGGCTTCGTCGCCCGATGAAAACGACAGCGCAAGGAGACAGGCACGATGTTGACCAGAAGAGCAGCGCTCGCGGGTTCGGCCGCCTTGGGCATGGTCGCGCATTCGGCGCGGGCACAGGCGAAACCGACGCTCAAGGTCGGTGTCCTTAACGACCAGTCAGGGCCCTATCGCGACAATGGCGGTCCGGGCTCCGTCGCCTGCGCGCGGCAGGCCGTTCAGGAAATGGCGGCCACGCTGGGGCTGAACGTCGAGGTCGTGAGCGCCAACCACCAGAACAAGCCGGATATCGGGGCCAGCATCGCCCGCCAGTGGTATGACCAGGAAGGCGTCGACGTCATCCTCGACATCCAGAATTCCGCCATAGCGCTCGCCATCGCAGGCCTCGCGCGCGAGAAGGACAAGATCGTGATGCCCTGCGCCGGCGTCAGCGACCTGACGGGCAAGCACTGCACGCCGAACACCGTGCATTGGTGCTACGACACCAACATGCTGGCGCGCGTGATCGGCGATGCGCTGGTGAAGAACGGCGGCGACACCTGGTTCTTCATCACCGCGAACTATGCCTTCGGCCATTCGCTGGAGAACGACACGGCCCAGCGGGTTAAGGCGACCGGCGGCAAGGTGGCGGGAAGCGTCCGCCTGCCGTTTCCGACCACCGATTTTTCGTCGGCCCTGGTGCAGGCGCAGGCGTCCGGCGCGAAGATCATCGCGCTTGCCAATGCCGGCAACGACACGACCAACGCCATTAAGCAGGCCGCCGAGTTCGGCGTGACGCGCGGCGGCGCCCGGCTGGCGGCGCTGCTGCTGCAGATCTCGGACATCCATGCGATCGGCCTCGAGGCGGCGCAGGGGCTCGCGCTGACCGAGACCTTCTACTGGGATCTCAACGATCGCACGCGGGCCTTCTCCGGGCGCGTGCGCCAGGCGCTGTCCGGCGCCGCACCGACAGCGCCGCAGGCTGCCTGCTATGCCGCGACGGCGCATTACCTGAAGGCCGCCGCCGCCATCGGTGCCGCCGAGGCCAAGAAGTCGGGGCGTGCCGCCGTCGAGCGGATGAAGGCGATGGCCCCAGACGACGATGTCTTCGGCAGGAGCCAGATCCGGGCGGACGGCCGGGTCCTGCACACGGCCTATCTCTTCCAGATCAAGTCTCCCGCTGAAAGCCGTCAGGGATGGGACTATTACAAGACGGTCGAGACCATTCCTGCGGACCAGGCCTTCCGGCCGCTTTCGGAGAATGGCTGTCCGCTGGTGCAATAGCCGTTCAGGAGAAGAGACATGACCGACGAAGAAGCTGGCCGCGTTCGTGATTTCGTCGGTTATGGACGAAATCCGCCGGATCCGCGCTGGCCGAACGGTGCCCATGTCGCCGTGAACTTCGTCATCAACTACGAGGAGGGGGGCGAGTATGCGATTCCCGACGGCGATGCGGCCTCCGAGACCGGCCTGACGGAAGGGGCGACCGCCGCCGTGAAGGGCCGCGATCTCGCTGCCGAGAGCATGTTCCTCTACGGCAGCCGGGTGGGGTTCTGGCGGCTGTATCGCATGTTCGGCAAACGAAAGCTGCCCTGCACGGTGTTCGCGATCGCGCGTGCCCTCGAACG
>MKRV01000014.1:0-797 GCA_001897995.1 Alphaproteobacteria bacterium 65-37
TATAAGGCAAATGTCGGTGGACAGGTACCTGAGTTCGCCGCGGCTCGATCCGACGGTTACGACCAGGTAACGCCGCTTGCTCTCCGCGCCGTGTTGCGACCCGCATCACCGGCTATGGCTCCATGCCGGGCCGGGGAGAACGCTCATGGAATTACACGTCTCGCCACCCATTTTGCGCCAAAGGCCGGCTCATTCGGACTCGACGCGCACCAAGCCTGAAAGGCCCGGGTGAAACTGCCGATGTTCAGAAGCGTGGCCAGCCCGAATCGCACGGCGTCGACAAACGGCACCTGGGCGCCGCCCAAGATCCAGACGGCGGGATAGAGCGAACGCAATCGCGCTCTTCCTCCTCTTCCTCTTCCCCAAGGAGGAGACGAGGACGAGAGAAGACAACTGGATCCGATAGCGTCGTTGCGGCGGAGGCGATTTGTCCTTCCCACAGCGACTGCCAAGGATCACACACCCGGTGCCCGGACCGGCAGGGCCTGCCGCGACGGACTGTTGGGGACCCAAGGACGGTCGCCGCGCACGCCATTGGCCGTCTCGCGGCGCAGGCCGAGCTCGCCGAGCCACAGTGCCTGGGCACCCTCCTTCCAGGCATCGCGCCGGTCGATGACGAGGCGCGGTCCTCGGCAGCGGCTTTGCGCATCGACGGTCGCCAGCACGATGTCAGCCGAACCGCAGGCCTCGCCGAGGCGGCGCTCGTCGCTGACCAGAGCGATGCGCCAGGGTCCCTTGCGCCAGCGGCAAAGGCCGGTGCTGCAACCGAGACCGGCCGCCTCCTCCGTTGCACTCAC
>MKRV01000014.1:1028-29839 GCA_001897995.1 Alphaproteobacteria bacterium 65-37
CAGGCGCCGACATGACGGGCAATCGCGTTCAGCCCCTCCACGCCCCAGGCCATCGGCACCAGAGCCACCTGCTCGAGGCCAAACGGCATCAGCAGCATGGCGAGCAGTCCCCAGGGCATGATCCAGAAGCCGGTCAACGGTACGCCCAGCAGGTTGGCCACCACACCCAGGAGCGACAGGCGGTTGAAATGATAGGCGGCGAAGGCGCCGGTCGCGATCGAAGCGATCAGCGTGGTGAGAAGACTGGCGCTGAGAGCGGCGCCCAGGCGCCACACCAGGCGATGCCGGGAAAGCTCCGCGCGCTCGTGCAGGTGGCGGCGCAGCCCCGCCGCCGTCTCCCAGGCAGCGATCAGGGCGATCACGGCCGCGAACGACATCTGGAAGGACGCTCCCGACAGCGACTCAGGGGCAATGGCGAGCACGATCACCGCCGACCAGGCGACCAGGCGCAACGACAATGCAGTCCGGTCGAGCAGGATGGCGAGCAAAGCGAAGCCCGCCATGGCGCAGGCGCGTTGCGCCGGCACCGGCGCACCAGCCAGCGCCGTGTAGAACAGAGCGGCCAGCAGCGCGAGGACGGCCGCGATCTTCTTGGCGTCGACGCGCAGCGCCAGCGGTGGCACGAGCGCAATAGCGTAGCGGACGATGCCCATCACCAGCCCCACCACGAAGACGATGTGGAGGCCCGAGATCGACAGAATGTGGGCGAGGCCGGAGTCGCGCATCGCCTGGGCGACGTCCTTGTCGACGGCGGTCTGCTCTCCGGTCAGCATCGCCGCCACCACGCCACCCTCGGGGTTGGGCACTGCCTTCAGGATGCGCTCGGTCACGTCGGCGCGAAGCGCGTCGAGGGTGCGCACGAATCCATCGGGCCTGCCCTTCTCGACCACGGTCGCCGGCGCCAGCGCATAGCCCACGGCGCCGAGCTGCTGATACCAGGCGACCCGCTGGAAATCGAAGGCGCCCGGCGCGGCCGGCCCGGCCGGCGGCGAGAGATTGGCGAGGACCAGGAGCCGGTCGCCCACCGTCAGAGGCGGCGCGCCCTTGCTCAACGAGACGCGCACCTTGAGCGGCGTGGCCTCGGGCGGCGGCACGTTGCCGCCTTTGAGACGAACCGCTTCGAGCACGACGCGCACGTTGTCGGGCAGGCGCTGGATGTCGGCCACCCGACCCTCGACATTGATGCTGAAGAGTGGCCGGGTGAGCGTCGGCGCCGCGAGGCTTGCGGTGCGCCAGGCCACGAGACCGAAACCGATCGCCGCCGCCGCGGCTCCGATGGCAAAGGCGCGCGGCAGGCTTCCGCCCGGCGACAGAGTAGCCGCCACCAGGCACGCTGCTGCCACGGCGGGCGACAGCCAAAGCGCCGGCTCGCTCGGCAGCTCGTAGTAGATTGCAATGCCCAGCCCCATCGCGACGGGTAGCCAGAGCATCCAGCGACCGCGTTCGGCATCGAGCTGCTCCAGGACCCAGGCGCGTGCCGCGGCCACCCCGTCTCCCCCCGTTATTGCCGCCCGTTTGACAGGGTGGGTACGCTCGCCTACCTACGGCGCGCTTTGAGGGCCTAAATGCGGCAAAACCCGCACTTGCCCCCTTGCGCTTCCGGCCTCCGCCCGCGACCTGCTAATCGTGACTTGTAAATCGTGACCTGGACCACGTGACCCTGGACAAATGACCGTCGTTACCCGCTTCGCCCCCTCGCCGACCGGTTTCCTGCATATCGGCGGCGCCCGCACGGCCCTCTTCAACTGGCTGTTCGCCAAGCACCATGGCGGCAAGTACCTGCTGCGCATCGAGGACACCGACCGTGCGCGGTCGACCGAACCGGCGATCGCCGCCATTCTCGACGGGCTTTCCTGGCTCGGCCTGCCGCATGACGGCGAGGTCACCTACCAGTTTTCGCGGGCCGCACGACATGCCGAGGTTGCGCGCCAGATGCTGGCCGAGGGCAATGCCTACCATTGCTACTGCTCGCCGCAGGAGCTGGACGAGATGCGCGCGGCGCAGAAGGCGGCCGGCAAGCCGATGCGCTACGATGGCCGTTGGCGCGACCGTGACGCCAGCGAAGCACCGGCCGGCGTCGCGCCCGTCATCCGCCTCAAGGCGCCGCAGACCGGCCAGACCGTGATCAAGGACCTGGTGCAGGGCGAGGTCACCGTCGAGAACGCCCAGCTCGACGACATGATCCTGCTGCGCGCCGACGGCACGCCGACCTACATGCTGGCGGTCGTCGTCGACGATCACGACATGGGCGTGACGCACGTCATCCGCGGCGACGACCATCTCAACAACGCCTTCCGCCAGTTGCAGATCATCCGGGCGATGGGCTGGCCGGAGCCCGCCTATGCCCACATTCCGCTGATCCATGGACCCGACGGCGCCAAGCTCAGCAAGCGCCACGGCGCGCTGGGCGTCGACGCCTATCGCGACATGGGGCTGCTGCCGGCGGCGCTGCGCAACTACCTGCTGCGGCTGGGCTGGGGCCACGGCGACGACGAAATCATCTCGACCCAGCAGGCGATCGAGTGGTTCGATCTCGACGGCGTCGGCCGCTCACCGTCGCGCTTCGACATGGCCAAGCTCGTGAACCTCAACGCGCACTATCTGCGCGAGATGCCGGACGGCGAGCTGCTGCCGATGGTGCTGCCGCGCATCGAGGAGAAGCTCGGGGCCGCGGTCGATCCGATCGGGCTGGAGCGCATCAAGCTCGGCCTGGGCGGCGTCAAGCAGCGCTCGCGCACGCTGATCGAGCTCGCCGACAACCTGGTCTTCTACGCCCGGCCCGGCGCGCCGCCGATCGCCGACGACAAGGCGCGCGCCGTGTTGACGGCCGATGCCAAGTCGCTGCTCGCCAAGCTGGCGGCCGCCCTTGAGGCCGACGCCAGTAACTGGGCCGGCAACTGGGGCGAGAAGCAGGTCGAGGATGCGGTCCGGCGTTTCGCCGAGAGCATGGGCGTGAAGCTCGGCCAGGTGGCGCAGCCGCTGCGCGTCGCGCTGTCCGGCTCGACCGTGTCACCCGGCATCTTCGAGGTCGTGGCCATCCTGGGCCCCGCCGAGACGCGGGCACGATTGCAGGCCGCTGCCGGATAGAAGCACGCCTGCGGCATGCGTAGTCTCGTCAGATGACTACGCGTGTCTGGGCCTGGCTCCTGTCGCTGGCTGTACTTTGGGGCTGCACGTACTTCTTCGCCAAGGTGGCGCTCGGTGAACTGGCGCCTCTTTCGGTCGTGTTCGGCCGGGTCGCCATTGCGGCTCTCGCCCTTAACCTGGTGCTTGCTGCCACAGTGGGCAGCCTGTTCCAGCGCAACGTCCCCTGGCGGACTTTCTTCGCCATGGGACTGCTCAACAATCTCGTCCCGTTCGGCCTGATCTTCTGGGGCCAGACGCAGATCGCATCGGCGCTCGCGGCGATCCTGAATGCCACGACACCGCTCTTCACGCTCATCGTCGCGCATTTCCTCACGCAGGACGAACGGATCACCCCGGTGAAGCTGGCTGCGTTGGTCATCGGCATCAGCGGCGTCGCCGTGCTGATGGGGCCGGCCGCACTCGCGAGTGGCGACGGCTTCTGGGGCCAGATCGCGTGCCTGGGCGCGGCCCTGTCCTACGCCTTTGCCGGGATCTACGGCCGCCGCTTCAAGGCGATGGGAATTGCCCCACTCGACGCGGCCGCCGGGCAACTCACCGCCAGCACCATGTTGATTCTTCCAATCATGCTGATCGTGGATCGGCCGTGGCTGCTGCCAAGCTTTCCGTCCATCGCCGTATGGGCATCGCTGGCAAGCCTGGCACTGCTCTCGACGGCCCTCGCATATGTCCTGTATTTCCGCATTCTTGCCGCGGCGGGTGCCACGAATCTCCTGCTCGTGACATTCCTGATCCCGCCGACGGCCATCCTGCTCGGTACCGTCTTTCTCGGCGAGCACCTGCTGTCACGGCATGTCACAGGAATGGCCCTGATCGGGTTCTCCCTCGTCGCCATCGACGGCCGCCTCCTGCGATTCCTGCAGCCCGCGAAATAGCGATCTGGCTGCACAATTGCGCCCTCTGGAGGGGCTTGTTAGGGTGCCGCCGAACCGGCGAGCAGCACTCTGTGGGAGTGCTCGCGCCTTGCCTGAATCGAGCTGAAAAGAGTTCACCCAATGGCCAAATCGACCGCAACGCTGACCGACAACGAAACCGGCAAATCCTACGAGATGCCGATCATCCATGGCACGATCGGACCGCGCCTGGTCGATATCCGCAAGTTCTACGGCGAGTCCGGGATGTTCACCTACGATCCGGGTTTCACCTCGACCGGCTCGTGCGGCTCGAAGATCACCTACATCGACGGCGACCAGGGCATCCTGCTCCATCGCGGCTACAACATCGCCGACCTCGCCGAGCAGAGCGACTTCATGGACGTCGCCTACCTCCTGATGAAGGGTGACCTGCCGAACAAGGCGCAGAAGGAAAAGTTCGTCCACGACATCACGAACCACACGATGGTTCACGAGCAGCTCAGCCAGTTCTATCGCGGCTTCCGCCGTGACGCCCATCCGATGGCGATCTGTTGCGGCGTCGTCGGCGCGCTTTCGGCCTTCTATCACGACTCGCTCGACATCAACGACCCGCACCAGCGCATGGTCGCCTCCTACCGTCTGGTCGCCAAGATGCCGACCATCGCGGCGATGGCCTACAAGTACTCGGTCGGCCAGCCGTTCGTGTATCCGCGCAACGACCTCTCCTACGCCGCCAACTTCCTGCGCATGATGTTCTCGGTCCCGGCCGAGGAGTATGAGGTCAACCCGGTGATCGAAAAGGCGATGGACCGCATCCTGATGCTCCACGCCGACCACGAGCAGAACGCCTCGACCTCGACCGTGCGCCTCGCCGGCTCCTCGGGGGCCAACCCGTTCGCCTGCATCGCTGCCGGCATCGCCTCGCTGTGGGGGCCGAGCCATGGCGGCGCCAATGAAGCCGTCATCAACATGCTGAACGAGATCGGCGGCAAGCAGAACATCCCGGGCTTCCTGTCGCGCGTCAAAGACAAGAACGACCACACCCGCCTGATGGGCTTCGGTCATCGCGTCTACAAGAACTACGATCCGCGCGCCAAGGTGATGCGCCAGACCTGCCACGAGGTGCTGACCTCGCTGGGCATCCAGCACGACCCGCTGCTCGAGCTGGCCATGGAAATGGAGCAGATCGCGCTGAAGGACGAATACTTCGTCTCCAAGAAGCTCTACCCGAACGTCGACTTCTATTCGGGCATTATTTTCCGCGCGATCGGCATCCCGACCTCGATGTTCACCGTTCTGTTCGCGGTCGCCCGCACCGTCGGCTGGATCTCGCAGTGGAACGAGATGATCGAAGACCCGGACCAGAAGATCGGCCGGCCGCGCCAGCTCTACAACGGCCAGACCGAGCGGCCCTACAAGCCGCTGCATATGAGGGGATAATTACGAGGCGTTCGCTATCCTGGGAGGAAGCGAAGACATGGCGAAATCTTCATACGGGCCGCGCCGGGCAACGACCTGGGCGGCCACCGAGAACCAGAGGCCGATGCCGCGGATCGTGCGGCTCGGCCGACCGGCCAACGACAATCACCGCCAGCCGAGCGCAATCAAACGCGCCATCGTGATGGGCTTTGTCGGCGTCCTGGTCGTGCTTGCGCTGGCGGAGTGGCGTCTCTTCTTCTGAGCGCCGTCTGGGGCGGATGGGCGGAAAAAGGGTGCCCGCCTGCAAGCGGGCCATCCCAAAACGTGTCATCCCGAACGAAGTGAGGGATCCTTCCGGGTCAGGAAAGATCCCTCACTTACTTTGTTCTGAGATTTTCCAAAGGGCTCAGGATACCCCGCTGGGCCGCCCTACTTCCGCTCGATCAGCTCGATCTTGTAGCCGTCGGGATCTTCCACGAAGGCGATGACGGTGGTGCCGAACTTCACCGGTCCGGGCGCGCGGGTCACCTTGCCGCCGGTCTTGGTCACCTGATCGCAGACCCCGTAGACGTCCGGCACGCCGATCGCCAGATGGCCGAAGCCGGTGCCGATCTCGTAAGGCTTCTCCTGACCCCAGTTGTGGGTCAGCTCGACGACGCAGTGCTCGGGCTCCTCGCCGTAGCCGACGAATGCCAGGCTGTACTTGCCATCCGGCACGTCGCGCTTGCGCAGCAGCTTCATGCCCATCGGGCCGGTATAGAAAGCCAGCGACTTGTCGAGATCCACGACCCGGATCATCGTGTGGAGCATGCGGTAGTTGGCAGCAGCTTCAGGCATGGCCCTCTCCTACACGTCTCTGATCATGGCGGCGAATGTCGCCTCGGCCGCGACCTTGCCGTCGACCAGGGCACGCCCCGAGAATTTCCAGACATTGGCACGGCTCTGAATTTTTTGCACGTGCAGTTCAAGTCGGTCGCCCGGCACCACGGGACGGCGGAAACGCACGCCGTCGATCGACATGAAGTAGACCAGCTTGCCCTCCGAATGGGCGCCGAAGGTCGAGACGACCAGCACGCAGGCCGTCTGGGCCATCGCTTCGACGACGAGCACGCCCGGCATCACCGGATCGGTCGGGAAATGCCCCTGGAAGAACGGCTCGTTGATGGTGACGTTCTTGATTCCCACGGCGCTCTGGTCGAGCTGCATGTCGACCACCTTGTCGACCATGAGCATCGGGTAGCGGTGCGGGATCATCTGCAGGATCCGCTTGATGTCCACGGCGGTCGCCGCGGCGACGCTGGTATTGTCGGCTTGAACGTTCATGACCGCGACATCTCCAATCAGAAGCGCGTGCCGAAGCTGAAGCGAATGTTCTGCTGCTTGTCCCACGGCTCGTATTGCACCGGCCAGGCATAGTCGATGCGGATCGGGCCGAACGGCGAGCCCCATTGGATACCGATGCCAGCCGCGACGCGCATCAACTGGCTGTCCAGCACCGAGGTCGTGTTGTTCGTGACCGACTGTACGCCCCACAGCGAACCGATGTCGACGAAGGCCTTGCCGAGAAGCGAAACCTCCTTCGGCACGAAAGGCAGCGGATAGGACAGCTCGGCCGTGCCGGTATAGTAGTACTGGCCGCCGAGCGCGTCGGTCGTGCCGGCATCGCGCGGGCCGATACCGCCCACCGCGAAGCCGCGCAGCGTGTCACCGCCGATGAAGAACAGGTTGTTCAGGCGGACATAGGAGCCGCCATAGGGCACCACCATACCGACCGAACCGCCGATCGAGGCCACGACGTCTTCGAAGATCGAGTAGAAGTAAACGGCATCGGCCGTCGTGCGGAAGTACTGCTCGGTGCCGAGCCCGCCGGCAAAGGCGACCGTGTTGCGGACCATGAAGCCCTTGGTCGTGTTGATGCGGGCGTCACGGGTATCCCAGATGATCGTTTCGGAGATTTCCGACACGACCTGGGTGCCTGCATTGGCCTGGATGATCGGCGAGGCCCAGGGCTGGACGTTGTAGATGTCGGTCTGACGCAGGGTGTAGCGGACCAGCTGGCGCAGATTCTCGCTGTAGGCCCAGCCGGCGCGCAGCGCGAAGCCCAGGCTGCGATCGCTGTAGCTCGCGACGTTCTGCCGGTCGTTCGACGTCCGGAAGATGTCGAAGCCGGCCGACAGCTGGCGATCGAGGAAGTAAGGCTCCGTGAAGCCGAGATCGATGACCGTGCTCAGGGTACCGAGCGAGAGGCCGAGACGCAGTTCCTGACCCTTGCCGAGCAGGTTGCGTTCCTTGATCGAGATATCGCCGACGATACCGGCCGACGACGAGTAGCCCGCGCCGAAGGAGATTTCACCGGTGCTCTGCTCGACCACCTGGACTTCAAGGTTGGTCTTGTCGGGCGCCGAGCCGGGCGCGGCCGAAACGTCGACCTTCTCGAAGAAGCCGAGATTGCGCAGGCGCTGCTGGCTGCGCCGGACCTTGGCGGTGCTGAAGGCATCGCCTTCGGCCAGGCGGAATTCGCGGCGGATCACCTTGTCGAGGGTTCGAGTGTTGCCCGAGATGTTGATGCGCTCGACATAGACGCGCGGGCCTTCCTGGACGTCGAAAGTGACGTCGACGGTGAGGTTGTCCCTGTTGCGCCGGATGTTCGGGCGCACGTCGACGAAGGCATAGCCCAAGCTACCCACAGCCTCGGCCAGGTTGGACACCGATTTCTCGACCGCGTCGGCGTCGTACCAGTCGCCCTCATCCACGGTGAGGAAGCCCCTCAGCACATCGACATCGAGCCCCTGGAAGCGGCTGGTGACGTCGACCTTGCCGAAGCGATAGCGCTCGCCTTCACTGATCGTGAAGGTGATGAAGAAGCCTTCGCGGTTGGGCGCGAGTTCGGCGACGGCCGAGACGACGCGGAAGTCTGCGTAGCCCTCGGACAGGTAGAACTTGCGCAGCAGTTCGCGGTCGAGGTTGAGACGGTCCGGATCGAAGCGGTCGTCCGACGTCAGGAACCGCCACCAGGCGCTTTCGGTCGTGCGGATCTTGCCGCGCAGGGTGCCGTCGCCGAACGCTTCGTTGCCGACGAAGCTGATGCGCTTGACGCCGGTGACGTCGCCTTCATGGATCTCGAAGACGACATCGACGCGGCCCTGATCGAGATTGATGACCTTCGGATCGACCGACGCGTTGTAGCGGCCGCTGCGGCGATAGATCGTCAGGATGCGCTCGACGTCGGACTGCACGCGCGCGCGGGTGAACACCTGGCGCGGCTTGGACTGCACTTCGTCGCGCAGCTTGTCGTCGTCGAGCTTGCTGTTTCCCTCGAACGCCACGCGATTGATGATCGGGTTCTCGGTGACCTTCACGACCAGGGTCGAGCCCTGCATCTGGATCGCCACGTCGGAGAACAGCCCGGTCGCAAACAGCGCCTTCAGCGAGCGGTCGGCCGCGGCGGCGTCGTACGGCTCGCCAGGCTTGAGCTGGAGGTAGGAACGGATCGTCGCCGCGTCGGCGCGGACGTTACCGTCGATCTGGATGGACTGAATCGTTCCGCCGGCCGCGCCGCGCTGGGCGTGGGCCGTCGTACTGAACATGAGAATTGCGGCAACGGCCAATACGGCCCAACGAAAGATCAAACTCACCCCCGGCGCCTGCCAGACCTTACCGATGGCCAAAACCGTGAACGCAGCTTCATAAACCGCCATCTGGGACTTCGTCATCCCTTTTGTCCCCTGCTGTTTTCCCACAGGTTCGCGTCAACTCAGCGCAGCAACATTCTGATGTCGTTGAATGTTGCAATCAACGCCATCCCGATGACGAGGGCGAAGCCCAGCCTCAATCCGATCTCCTGCGCCCTGAGACTGAGCGGCCGGCCACGCACGGCTTCATACAGGTACATGGCGAGGTGCCCGCCGTCGAGCATGGGTACCGGGAGCAGATTGAAAATTCCCAGCACGACCGACAGTGCAATGACCAGGTTGAGGATGCCCGTCCAACCGGCATGCGAAGCCTCACCGGCTGCCTTGGCGATGCGGATAGGTCCGCCCAGCTCATCGACCGGTCTTGCCGCTGTCAGGATCTGCGCCATCGACGTGTAAAACATCGTTGTCATTGTCCAGACGGCGCGCACCCCGGCCCCCATGGAGCCGACGAGGCCCTCATGGCGATACTCGGTGATCGCGGCCGGTCGGATGCGCAGCCGGCCCACCGCCTGCTCCTTGCCGGCGCAATCCTGGGTCTTGTCGGCAATCGGCACGACGGTCAGGTCGCGCCGCTGACCGTCGCGCTCGTAGGTGACCGTCACCGGCTGGCCGCCACGGCTGCCGATCAGTTCAGGGATGCGGGAGAAATAGTCGACCGGCTTACCGTCGATCGCCAGCAGCAGATCGCCGGCTTTGAGCCCGGCGGCTTCCGCCGGGCTGTTGGCGGTGAAGCTCCCGACAACCGGCCGGATGAGCTGATCCATGCCGAGGTCGCCGTAGCGGAGCGTGTTGTTGTAGCGGTCGGTACGCTCGCAGAATTGCGGTACGATCTCGCCCTGCAACAGTTCCTTGCCGCGCCGGTACTCGATCGACATCGGCTTGGCGAGATAGAGGATCTGGCTGTCCTGGATGTCCTCGTAGCGGTCGATATGCTTGCCGTTGAGCCCCACGATGACGTCGCCCGTCTGCAGGCCGGCGCGAGCGGCCGGCCCCGCCGGCTGGACCGCGACGGTCGCGGGCGAATGAGGCTCGCCCATCACGTAGAAGACGCCGGTCAGGAGCACGAAAGCGAACAGCAGGTTCGCCATCGGGCCGCCGAGCACGACTGCGGCCCGGGCATAGAGAGGCTGGCTGAAGAAAGCACGCTTGCGGTCGGCTTCGGACAAGGGCTGCCCCGACGGCGTGGCGCTGGTTTCGTCGTTGTCGCCCAGAAATTTCACGTAGCCGCCAAGCGGGATCGCTGAAATCCGCCAACGCGTTCCATTGCGGTCCGTCCAGCCGATCAGCTCCGGCCCGAAACCGATGGAGAAGACTTCGGCATGAACGCCGAATCGCCGACCGACCCAGTAGTGGCCGAACTCGTGAACGAACACGAGCAGCGTCAGGACCAGGATGAAGTACGGCAGGTAGGTCGTGAGCAGGCTGACGACGCTTTGCATGGTTCAGTGGATCACGGGTTCCGGTCTAGTTCAATTACTCAACTCTTTGTGCCGGCAGATCTCCTCGGCGCGTCGCCGCGCTTCCAGATCCGCCGCCTCGATCTCCTGCAGCGCCTTCACGGGTTCGGCGAGGCCGCTCCACCCTGCCATCACGTCCTCGACCGTGCGGGCGATGTCGAGGAAGCCGATCCGGCGTGCCAGGAAGGCCGCCACCGCCGCCTCGTTTGCTGCATTAAGCACGACCGGTGCAAACCCGCCCGTGACCAACGCTTCACGCGCCAACCGTAGTGCCGGAAAGCGGCCGGAATCGGGCCGCTCGAACGTCAGCGCCGAGAGCTGCGTGAAGTCGAGCCGCGCCGCCGGGCCGTCGATACGGGCCGGCCAGCCGAGCGCATGGGTGATCGGCACACGCATGTCGGCAGTGCCGAGCTGTGCCAGCACGGAGCCGTCACGGTAGGCGACCATCGAATGGATGACCGACTGAGGATGCACCACGATCTCCACCTGCCCTTCCGGCAGGCCGAAAAGCAGGTGCGCCTCGATCAGCTCGAGGCCCTTGTTCATCATCGTGGCCGAGTCGATCGAGATCTTGGCGCCCATGTCCCAGTTGGGGTGAGCCAATGCCTGCTCCGGCGTCGCCTCGGCCATGTCGACCAGCGACCAGTTGCGGAACGGGCCGCCCGATGCCGTGAGGATCAGCCGGTCGACGGCGTGGCGCTGGCCCGGCTCGAAAACCTGGAAGATGGCGTTGTGCTCCGAATCGACCGGCAGCAACGCGCCTCCCGACTGCTCGATGGCCTCGAACAGGAGCCGGCCGGCACAGACCACGGCCTCCTTGTTGGCGAGCGCCACCATGGCGCCGCGACGGGCGGCCACCAGCGTGGAGGCAAGCCCGGCGTAGCCGACGATCGCCGCCATCACCCATTCGGCCGGCCGGGTCGCGGCCTCGACCACGGCCTCGGGACCGGCAGCCGCTTCGATGGAGGTGCCGGCCAGCGCCTCCTTCAATGCCTGGAAGCGTGCCGGGTCGGCGACGACCGCGAGCTTTGCCTTGAGGCGCCGGGCCTGCTCGGCCAGCAGCTCGACCGACGTGCCGGCAACGAGGGCCTCGACGCGGTAGCTCGACGGATCGCGGGCGATCAGGTCGACCGTGCTCTGCCCCACCGATCCTGTTGATCCCAGGATGGTCACGCTGCGCGGATGGTCGGGCGATGGCGCAACCCATCGTGTCATGTCCAAGGCCACGTTCCTCCCATCACCAGCCGCGCCAGGCCGACCACGACCAGCACGGCGATCAGACCGTCGACCCGATCCAGCAGGCCGCCATGGCCCGGGATCAGCCGGCCGCTATCCTTGACCCCGGCGCGCCGCTTGGCAGCGGACTCCAGGAGATCGCCCGCTTGGCCGATCACGGCCAGGCCGGCCCCGATCAAGGCCAAGGATACCGTCTCTCCGAGGCCAAAGGCATAGCCCGCAGCGGCGCTGGCCAGGGCCGCCCAGGCCATGCCGCCGATCAGGCCGGACCAGGTCTTGCCCGGACTGATCCGGGGGGCGAGACGCGCCCCGCCGGCCGCCCGGCCGACGAAATAGGCGCCGATGTCGGTCGCCCAGATGCAAACCAGGATCCAGATCAGGGTCTCGCGCCCCAGCGCCGGCTGATGGCGCAGCCAGAGCAGCGCGACCACGGCCGCCAGCGTGTAGAGCCAGGCAAGCGCCCGGAGAAGCGGAGCGCCACGCGTCAGGCGGGTCCATTCGAAGATCATCACCGGCGTGGCCAGCGCGGCAACCAGGTCGATCCACGGATAGCCGTACCAGACCGCGGCCAGGAGCAGCGGGCCGAGCACGACAGCCGACAGCAGCCGCAGGACGAGGCCCGCAAACCGCCCACCGCCGCCCGTCGGGAGCTCAGCCTCCGACACCACCATAACGCCGCTCGCGCCGGCGGAACTCCGCCACCGCCTGTTCCAGGTGCTCCTTGCCGAAATCCGGCCAGAGCGTATCGACGAACACCAGCTCGGCGTAGGCGCACTGCCAAAGAAGGAAATTGCTGATCCGCTGCTCGCCGCTGGTCCGGATCAGCAGGTCGGGATCGGGCACGCCGGCCGTGAGAAGTTCACGCTCGAACGAGCTTTCGTCGATGTCGCCGGCGGTCAGCTCGCCGGCGGCCACACGCTGCGCCAGGTTGCGGGCTGCCCGTACGAGCTCGTCACGGGCGCCGTAGTTGACGCAGATATTGACGTCGATGCGGTTGTTGCCGCGCGTCACCTGCTCGGCTTCGGCGATGTCGCGCACGATGTCCGGCGCCAGGCCCTCGCGATTGCCGATGACCCTGAGGCGCGCGCCGTTCTTGCGCAGCTCCTCGAGCTCGCTGCGCAGGTAGTGCCGCAGCAGCCCCATGAGGTCGCTGACCTCGTCGGCCGGCCGTGTCCAGTTCTCGGTGGAGAAAGCAAACAGGGTCAGGACGGGGATGCCGAGCTCGCCGGCGCCGCGCACCACGCGACGGACCGCATCCGCGCCACGCCGATGGCCCGCCACGCGCGGCAATCCGCGTGCCTTCGCCCAGCGCCCGTTGCCGTCCATGATGATGGCAACGTGGTTGGGTTCCGACGCTCCGCCGGAGGCTGCGGGAAGCGGCGCGGTCGACATCAGACCGTCTTGATCTCTTTTTCCTTGTGGGCCAGCGTCTCGTCGACCTGCTTCACGAAACGATCCGTGAGCTTCTGGACCTCGTCGGACTTCTGGCGATGCTCGTCCTCGGAGATCTTGTGGTCCTTCTCCGCCTTCTTGAGCGCTTCCATGCCGTCGCGGCGGACGTTGCGCACGGCGACGCGGCCCTGCTCGGCATACTTGTGGGCGAGCTTGGCGAGCTCGTTGCGCCGCTCAGTGGTGAGCTCGGGAATCGGCACGCGGATCATCTGGCCGTCCGGCGCCGGGTTGAGGCCGAGGCCGGCCTCGCGGATCGCCTTCGCCGTCGACACGACCAGGCCCTTGTCCCAGACATTGACGGTGAGAAGACGCGGCTCCGGGGCGCTCACCGTGCCGACCTGGTTCAACGGCATGCGTTGGCCGTAGGCCTCGACCACGACCGGATCGAGCAGATTGACGGAGGCGCGGCCGGTCCGCAGGCCGGCGAACTCCTTCTTCAGGGCATCCATGGCGCCATGCATGCGCTTCTCGAGCTCTTTGAGGTCGGCGGTCATGATCAAGCCTCGTCCTTGATGATGGTGAAAGTCCCCTCGCCGCGCATCGTCGCCGCGAAAGCGCCAGGCTTGTGGATATCGAAAACGATGATCGGAATGCGGTTCTCTCGGGCCAGCGACACCGCCGATGCGTCCATCACCTGCAGGTCGCGCGACAGCACGTCCATGTAGCTCAGCGTGTCGTAGCGCTTCGCCGTCTTGTCCTTGCGCGGGTCGGCGGAATAGACGCCGTCGACCTGCGTGCCCTTCAGCAGCCCGTCGACGGCCATTTCGGCGGCGCGCAGCGCGGCGGCCGTGTCGGTCGTGAAGAACGGATTGCCGGTGCCGGCGGCGAAGATCACGACGCGGCCCTTCTCCATGTGCCGGGCGGCCCGGCGACGGATATAGGGCTCGCACACCGTGGTCATCGGGATGGCCGACTGGACGCGTGTCTGCAGGCCCTGCCGTTCCAGCGCGCTCTGCATGGCGAGCGAATTGATCACGGTGGCCAGCATGCCCATGTAGTCGCCGCTGGCCCGATCCATGCCCGACGCCGCGGCCGAGACGCCGCGGAAGATGTTGCCGCCGCCGATCACCAGGCAGACCTGCACGCCCATGGCGTGCACGGCCTTCACCTCCTGGGCGACCATCGTAACCATGTCGGGATCGAGACCATATTCTCGATTCCCCATGAGCCCCTCGCCAGAGAGCTTGAGAAGGACGCGGCGGTAGCGGGGACCCGACGGCATCAGATTCCTCTGACTACGTTGTCTTGGGCGCGCGAACCCAGTGCTCGCGCGCCGAAGCTGGTTTTAATACTACTTCTTGAGCTGGGCGGCCACCTCGGCCGCGAAATCCTCGCTCTTCTTCTCGATGCCTTCACCCAGGGCGAAGCGCAGATAGCCCGCCAGGCGGACCGGTGCGCCGACCTGCTTGGCAGCCTCCTCGACGACCTTCGACACCTTGGTCTTGCCGTCCATCACGAAGGCCTGCTCGAGCAGGACCACTTCCTGGTGGAACTTGCGCAGGCCGCCCTCGACCATCTTGGCGACGATGTCGGCAGCCTTGCCGGTCTGGCCGGCTTTTTCGGCGAGAACGGCGCGCTCGCGCTCGATCGCGGCCGGGTCCAGCTCGGCCACGGTCAGCGCCTGCGGGCTGGTGGCGGCGACATGCATGGCGAACTGCTTGCCCAGCGCGGCGAGCTTGGTCTTGTCGCCGGTCGATTCGAGGGCGACCAGCACGCCGATCTTGCCGAGATCCGGCGCCACGGCGTTGTGGGTGTAGGCGACCACGACGCCGTCGGAGACCGCCAGCGCCGCCGAGCGGCGGAGCGACATGTTCTCGCCGATCGTGGCGATCAGGTTGGTGAGCTCGCCCTTCACGTCGCGGCCGGTGCCGGGATAGGCCGTCGCCGCGACCTTCTCGAGGTCGCCGCCATTGTCGAGCGCGAGCTTGGCGGCGGTCGCGACGAACTTCTGGAACTGCTCGTTGCGGCCGACGAAGTCGGTCTCGGCGTTGACCTCGATCACCGCGCCCTTGGTGCCGTTGGCGGCGACACCGACCAGGCCCTCGGCGGCAATGCGGCCGGCCTTCTTCGAGGCGGCCGACAGGCCCTTGGTGCGCAGCCAGTCGACGGCCTTCTCGAGATCGCCCTGGACCTCGTTCAGCGCCTTCTTGCAATCCATCATGCCCGCGCCGGTCTTCTCGCGAAGTTCCTTGACGAGGGCGGCGGTGATCTCAGCCATTGTCCTGCTCCGTGACTCGTTGGTGTGACAAGGGCCGGTCTTCCGACCGGCCCCGTTTGTCTCTCGTCGGTGAGGGCCTGGCCTACTCGGCCGGCGACGCCTCGGCGCCCGCGGCGTCGTCCGCCGGCGGAACTTCCTCGGCCGGCTGCTCGCTGAGCTCGCCGATGTCACCGCCCGACGCGGCGATCTCGGCGCGGATGCCGTCGAGCACGGCGGCGGCCATCAGATCGCAATAGAGCGAGACGGCGCGGATGGCGTCGTCGTTGCCCGGGATCGGGAAATCGACGCCGTCCGGATCGGAGTTGCTGTCGAGCACCGCCACGATCGGAATGCCGCGCTTGCGGGCTTCCTGGACGGCAATCGCTTCCTTGTTGGTGTCGATGATGAACAGCATGTCGGGCGTGCCGCCCATTTCCTTGATGCCGCCCAGCGACCGCTCGAGCTTGTCGCGCTCGCGCGTCAGGTCGAGCTGTTCCTTCTTGGTGAGGCCCACGACGTCGCCCTTCAGGCGCTCGTCGAGCTCGCGCAGGCGCTTGATCGAGGCAGAGATGGTCTGCCAGTTGGTGATCATGCCGCCCAGCCAGCGGTGGTTGACGTAGTACTGGCCGCAGCGGCGGGCTGCATCGGCGACACGGTCGGCCGCGGCCGCCTTGGTGCCGACGAACAGTACGCGGCCGCCGCTGGCCACGACGTCGCGGACCTGGCGCAGCGACTGCTCGAGCAGCGGCACCGTCTTGGTGAGATCGATGATATGGACCCCGTTGCGCACCCCGAACAGGTACGGCTTCATCTTGGGGTTCCAGCGGCGCGTGTGATGGCCGAAATGGACGCCGGCCTCGAGCAGCTGGCGCATCGTGAACGTCGGCATGGTCATGATGCCGTTTCTCCTTTTCCGGTTGAGCCTCCGCGGGCGCCGTCCCGTCCGCTCGAAAGCCTCGGGGACACCGGAGCGAGCGGCGGGATGTCTCCCCGTCGACCGCAAACCCGCGTGCGAAGTGGCGCGTTTCTAGTGGTTTGCGCGCCGAATTGCAAGTGACAGTAAAATCAAAGGTTTAACGCAGGATCTCGGCGATTTCCTGAGCCAGTTTCAGGAGCGACAGCGGGGCACTCCCCTCGGCCTTGTTGTTGGCGGTGATCCAGACCTTGCGACCGGCCTTGAAAGCTGCAGCCGCCATGCGCGCCAGGATCCGCCGCGTCTCGCCGTCCTCGTCGACCAGCCGGTCGAACGGCTCGTAGCGCTGCCGGGCGGCCTGGTAGAGGAAGCCGCGATGGAGGTTCCAGCGCACCACGAGATCGCCGGGTGTGTCGCCGTCCCGCGCCTTGAGGGCGGCCTCCTGGCGCTCGACCTCGGGCATGCGGTCGTGCAGCCCGACGCAATAGCGCATCCCGGTGCGCGCCAGCATGCGCATCAGCCGCGGCGTCAGCAGCTCAGGATTACGCAGTTCCAATGCATAAATCGGCGCGTGCCGCCCGATCCTTTTCGGCAAAGCGGTAGCAAAGTCTTCCAGCCGCTCCACCAGCAGCGCGCTGTCCTCGACCAAGCCGCGCGGCAGCGGCGACACCTGGAAAACCAACGGCCCCGCCTTGTCCTTCAATCCTTCGAGGCAGGGCAGCACGAACTCCCGCGCCGCCACCGCCGCATCGAGGAAATACGGATTGGCGACCTTCCCCCGCCCCTCCTCGTCCCTGATCACCGCGTCGCAAACCAGTGCCGGCGCCTTCACCACGAAGCTGAACCCATCCGGTACCTGGCTCGCGTATCGCCCATAGTCGACGGCCGAGATCGGCGCATAGAACGTCCGATCTAGGCTAACGGTGCGCAGCAGCGGGATCTGAGCATACGCAGCAAGTCCCTGGCGGCTCAGCGCCACTTGCGGATGCACGCCTTCGTAAACCAGCCCTCGCCATCCCGGAAAGAACCACGAGGACGTGCCAAGCCTGATCTCGGGCGGCAGGGTCGGCGCCGCAAGAAGCGGCGAATCACCGGCCGGCTGGACATCGCCGGCCGTCGGCTTGCGCCGCTTGAGCGGCGTCTCAGTTTCGAAGAGGCCCGGCTGGCGGCTCAAATCTCCTCCACCTGCGCGACCCCCGGCAGGCTGCCGATGGTATCGCGCAAGCCGCCGGCGATCGAATAGGTCCCGGGCAGAGTGACCTCCGCTTCGGAGTCGTCGGCCATGGGCACAATGAGCGTCACTCGGCCACGGCCGCGTTTGCCATCGAGAGCTTTGCGAAGGGCTTCCAGCGCCACCGGGTCGGAGATCATGATGCGCAGCCCTGCTGCCGCATTGGCGACGGCATCGTCGAGCTTCTCCACGGTCTGGGCCGTCAGCTTGACCTGTTCGCCATCGAGGCGGCCGTCAGCCGAGATCAGGACAGCCTGGCCGGCTTCAAGAAGGTTGCGCTTGCTGCCCAGCAGCTCGCTAAACACCATGAGTTCGAACGCGCCGGATTGATCAGAGCACTGCACGAAGGCGAAACGATTACCCTTGGCTGAGGTGCGCTCCATGCGGTCGATGACTGTTCCGGCAAGCCTGATACGCCCCGGCGCGCCGCGCGCTATCATCGCCGGGAGGTCTGCTGCACGGCACACGCCCAGCCGTTGCAGGCTGCGCTCGTAGGCGGCAAGGGGATGCGAGGACAGATAAAAGCCGATCGCGCCGAATTCCTGCTGCAGGCGCTCCATCGGCGCCCAATCCGGAACCTTCGGCAGTTGCGGCCGTCGCTGAGCGGTGTCGTCGCCGAACAGGCTGTTCTGGTCGCTTCCACGTGACTCGTGTGTCGCCTGGGAATGACGGGTCAGCGCTTCGACGGCCCCAAAGGTCTGGGCGCGGTTCTTGTTGAGGGAGTCGAACGCGCCGGCCCGCACGAGGCTCTCGACCAGGCGCTTGTTGATCACCCTCTGGTCCAGCCGCTCGGCGAAGTCAAAGAGGTCCTTATAGGGGCCGTTCTCCTGCCGCTCCTCGGTCAGGCGGTTCATCGCCTCGCGCCCGACGCCCTTGACGGCCGCAAGTGCGTAGCGGATCGCCTTCTTGCCATCGACGCCCTGCTCCACCGCGAACTCGGCCGAGGAGCGATTGACGTCCGGCGGCAGAAGCTCGACGCCGATCCTGTCGAGGTCGCGACGGTAGCCGTTCAGCTTTTCGACGTTGCCCATATCGAGGGTCATCGTCGCGGCGAAGAATTCGACCGGATGGTTGGCCTTGAGATAGGCCGTCTGGTAGCAGACCAGGGCATAGGCTGCGGCGTGGCTCTTGTTGAAGCCGTAGCCCGCGAACTTGTCGACCTGATCGAAGATCGAGGCCGCCTTGTCCTTGGCAACGCCGTTCTTCTCCGCACCGGCAATGAAGCTCGCGCGCTGCGCGTCCATCTCCTCCTTGATCTTCTTGCCCATGGCGCGCCGCAGCAGGTCGGCTCCGCCCAGCGTATAGCCGCTCAGCACCTGGGCCGCCTGCATGACCTGCTCCTGATAGATCATGATGCCGTAGGTTTCCTTCAGGATTCCTTCCAGCAACGGATGCAGATAGTCAGGCTCCTCTTCACCGTGCTTGCGCTTGATGTAGCTCGGGATGTTTTCCATCGGCCCCGGGCGGTAAAGCGCCACCACGGCGATGATGTCCTCGAAGCGGTCGGGCTTCAACTTGCGCAGCACTTCGCGCATGCCGTTGCCTTCCAACTGGAACACGCCGGAACCGTCGCCCCGGGCCAGCAGCTCGAAGCTCTTGCGGTCGTCGAGCGGCAGCTTCGCGACATTGATCTTGTCCCGACCTATCAGGTCGCAGGCCTTCTCGATGACCGTCAGCGTCTTGAGGCCGAGGAAGTCGAACTTCACCAGCCCTGCCGTCTCGACCCACTTCATGTTGAACTGGGTCGCGGGCAGGGAGTCCTTGTTGTCAGTATCGCGATAGAGCGGCACTAGCTTATCGAGCGGACGATCACCGATCACGACGCCTGCGGCGTGCGTCGAGGCGTTGCGGTAAAGGCCCTCGAGCTGCAGGGCGAGGTCGATCAGGCGCTTGATCTCCTCATCGGCCGAATACTGCTCCTTCAGGAGTTGCTCAGTCTCCAGCGCCTTGGCCAGTGTCACAGGATTGGCTGGATTGTTCGGCACCAGCTTGCAGATGCGATCGACCTGACCATAGGGCATACCCAGTACACGGCCGACGTCGCGCAGCACCGCGCGAGCTTGCAGCTTGCCGAAGGTGATGATCGCGGCAACGCGATCATGACCGTATTCGTTCCGCACATAGCGGATGACCCGGTCGCGCTTGTCCTGGCAGAAGTCGATATCGAAGTCCGGCATCGACACGCGTTCGGGATTGAGGAAGCGCTCGAACAGCAGCCCCCAGCGCAGCGGATCGAGGTCGGTGATCTTCAACGACCAGGCCACCAGCGATCCGGCACCTGAACCACGGCCGGGACCAACCGGAACGTCATTGTCCTTCGCCCACTGGATGAAGTCGGCCACGATCAGGAAGTAGCCCGCGAACCCCATCTTCTCGATCATGTCGAGCTCGTAGGTTAGCCGCTCGGTATAGCGCTCGAACGTAATGTTTTCGGCCAGCCGGCTTGCCTGCTTCAGCTCGACGAGGCCATTCTTCGCAAGATCACGCAGCGCCTCACCTTCGGAGCGGCCCTTTAGCTTGGTGTAGCTCGGCAGGATCGGCTTGCGCGGCGCCGGCATGTAGGCGCAGCGCTGGGCAATCACCAAGGTATTGTCGCACGCCTCCGGCAGATCGGAGAACAGTTCGCGCATTGCGGCGGCAGGCTTGAAGTAGTGCTCAGGCGTCAGCCTGCGTCGATTGGGGTCCTCAATATGGGCGCCCTGCTCAATGCAGAGCAGCACGTCGTGCGCCTCGTACATCGAAGCCTTGGGAAAATGGACATCGTTGGTTGCCACCAGCGGCAGCCCGCGCTCGTAGGCCAGGTCGACCAGCGGACCCTCAATGCGGCGCTCGATCTCTTCGCCGTGGCGCTGCAGTTCGAGATAGAGCCGGCCGTCGAACAACCGCTGAAGCCGCTCCAGCATATGTGCCGCGGCTGGGGTCTGGCCGGCCGCCAGCAGTCGGCCGATGCCGCTGCCAGAACTGCCGGTAATCGCCAGCAGCCCGTCCGTCGCTCCTTCAAGCTCGCCGAAGCCAAGGGCAGAGACCGAACCGGTCTTGAATTCCAAATGAGCCCGGCTCACCAGGCGCATCAGGTTGAGATAGCCGGTTTCACTCTGCACCAGGAGGGTCAGCCAATCGATCGCCGGCAATTTGCTCGCTACGGCGATCCCCCCTTCCTCTTCGCGCCGGATCCCGAGATCGCATCCGACAATCGGCTGGACGCCGGCCTTGGAGGCATACAGCGAGAACTCCAGCGCACCGAACAGATTGTTGCGATCGGTAACGGCGACTGCCGGCATCCCCTGATCCTTGGCCAGGGAAACGATGGTGTCGACCTTGTTCGCGCCTTCGGTCAACGAATAGGCGGAACGGACCTTGAGGTGGATGAAATCAGCAATGGGCACAGGCCATCATCCCCCTCAATCCTGTGGAAAGTTAGGCGCTCAGCACACCGTCCCTGAGGGTAACCGTGCGATCCATGCGCGCGGCCAACTCTGGATTGTGCGTGGCAACCAGAGCCGCCATGCCGGTGTCACGCACCAGCGCCAGAAGTTGACGAAACACCGTCTCCGAGGTCGTCGAATCGAGATTGCCGGTCGGTTCGTCGGCAAGGAGGACGCGTGGTGTGTTGGCGACGGCGCGAGCAATCGCGACGCGCTGCTGCTCCCCCCCTGAAAGGCGGCCTGGGCGATGATCCAGCCGGTCGGTCAGTTGCACCATCGACAGGAGATCGACGGCCCGCGTACGCGCCTCGTTGCGAGACCGGCCGGCCAGCATCTGCGGCAACATCACGTTCTCGACCGCGGAAAACTCCGGAAGTAGGTGGTGGTACTGGTAGACGAAGCCTAGGAACCGCCGTCGCAGCGCAGTTCGTTCCCTGTCGGCGGCCTTGCCTGCCGCCTTGCCGTCGATCACGACGTCGCCGACATCCGGCCGCTCCAGGAGCCCAGCGATATGCAGCAGCGTGGACTTGCCGCTACCCGACTGGCCGACCAGCGCCACGATCTCGCCGGGCCGCAGTTCGAGTGTCACGCCACGCAGCACGTCGAGCCTTCGATCGCCCTGGACGAACGTACGACGGATGTCCTGCAGAAGCAGTGGAAACGCCGCGTCATTCATATCGCAATCCCTCGACCGGTTCGACTCGGGTGCTCCGCCAGGCCGGATAGGCCGCGGCGGCAAGTGACAGGACGATGGCCACGATCGCAACGGCGACCACTTCGGTTGCCTGGACACGAACGGGCATCGACGCGATGAACTCTATTTCCACCCAGTTCACCCCCGAGCCGCCGGCATTGGTCATTCTGGTCAGGGCCCCGATGATTGCCGGCATGCTTGCACATACCAGGAGACCGAGCGCGGTCCCGATTATGGTGCCGACCAGGCCGACAGCGGCGGCGGACATGAAGAACGCCCGCATGATGGTCCCGGATCCCGCGCCCATCGTGCGCAAGATGGCGATGCTGCCACGCTTGACTCGTACCAGCATGGTGAAACTCGCCACGACGTTCATGGCAGCAACCAGAACAATCAGGCTGAGGATGATGAACATCATCACCCGTTCGACCTGAAGCGCTCCTGCGAAGCGGCTGTTGAGACTCAGCCAATCCGCGATCTTGAGATCGTCGCGCCCGAGCGTCTTGGCGAGCCGCGCGGCGAGCGCTGGTGCAGCGGCGGCATCCGTCAGCTCGAGATCGATCGAGCTGACGGTTTCCGGCCCGTATTCCAGCTCTTCCTGCAACGCCTGCAACGGCACGAAGACCAGCGTGTTGTCGAACTCGTAGCGGCGGCTCGAGAAGCTCGCCAGCACTTCGTAGTCGGTGTAGCGCGGCGCGATGGTGCCGCTTTCGTTCAAGCGATGCGTAACGACGGTGATCATATCGCCGACACGCAGCCTCATCGCACGACGAAGCTGCTCACCGATCACCACGCCCGGCTTTCTGCCAAACTCAGCAATATCACCCTGCACTATATTACTTGCGACGATCTGGCGGGAAAGCAGGTCGTCTCGTGGGACACCGCGCAGCACGGCACCACGGGTCTGCCCGTTCGCCGACACCAGTGCCTGACGTTCCAGGGTAAGGCGCACTCCCCTGACGTTCGGTACCGACTGCAAGGCTGCAAGAAGGTCGGGCTTCGCCTGTAGCAGGCCGTCGCGTGCCATCACCACGACATGGCCGTTCATGCCGATGATCCGGCCGATTAGGAGTTCCCTGAACCCCCCCATCACCGATAGCACAACGATCAGCGTGGCCACGCCGAGGGCAACACCGATCAACGAGAAGATCGCAATGAACGAGACGAAGCCCTCTCGTTGGCGTGTCGCAAGGTAACGCCAGGCAAGCCACCGTTCGACCGCCGGAACCCTTTCACTTGCTCGCTCACTCACGATGAAGCCCCTCGACCGGGTCGAGCCGGGCCGCCCGCGCCGCCGGATAGAGCGACGCCAGCAACGCGAAGACCAGGGCCATGGCGGCGATGACCGCCACTTCCGCCCATTCGATGTGCGAGGGCATCTCAGCCAGCAGATAGAGCGTCTCGTCGAACAGCACGATGTCGAATGTCCGCTGCAGCCATTGCCGCAACGCCTCGATGTTGCGGGCGAAGGCGACGCCGAGCACGACACCGAGAGCCGTGCCGATGCCGCCGATCGCCAATCCATCGAGCAGGAAGATCCGCAGGATCGCGGCGCGACTCGCGCCCATGGTCCGCAGGATCGCAATATCGGCCGTTTTGGTGCGCACCAGCATCACCAAGCTCGAGACGATGTTGAAGGCCGCCACCAGGACGATCAGCGTGAGGACCAGGAACATCACATTGGTTTGCGCCTGGATCGCGGCAAAAAAGCCGACATTGGCCTGCAGCCAGTCGAACACCCAACCCTCCGCGCCTACCGCGGCCGAGACCAACCGCCGCGTCTGAGCAACCGAAGCGCCATCAGCCACGAAGATCTCGATGCCCGTCACGTCCGTTCCCAGATTGAGCATGCGCTGTGCTTCGGCGAGCGGCGCATAGACGAAGTTCGAGTCGTAATCGTACATGCCCGTGCAGAAGATCGCCGCCACCTCAGCAGAAACGGAGCGCGGCATGACGCCGAGCGGCGTGGCGACCGACACCGGCGAGACGAGCTGCAGGCGATCACCGACCTTCACACCCAGGAGCTCGGCCAGCCGGCGGCCGATCGCAATGGTGAAATCGTCTTCGCCGAAGCCCTTTAGGCTCCCCCACTCAATCGGTTTGTCGTCCTCGCTGCGACATAGCCCGCGCTGGCGGCTGCGCACGTCGGGAGGTCCTTCGATAGCGCCCGCCACAGGTTGGCGATTGCGCAAGTCCTGAGCCATCATGCCGCGCAAGATGACGCCCCGCACGCGGTCGCCGGCGACGGCCATGAGCTGGCCCTCAACTGACGGCGCGGCTGTCGTTACGCCGGGCACCTCGGACAGCCGCTTCAACAGGTCGGGCGTCGCCTCGATCGCCCCACGATTGCCCTGCACTCCCAACTGACCGCTGATGCTCGACATCTGGCGCAGCATCTCGACGCGAAATCCGTTCATCACGGCCATCACGACGATCAGGGTACCGACGCCAAGAGTGATGCCGATCAGCGAGAAGCCGGCGATCACCGATATAAAGCCTTCCTCGCGCCGGGCACGCAGGTAGCGGAAGGCGATCAGGCGCTCGACGGCAGCGAAGGCCATGCGCGCCGCGCTCCCGCCTCAGCCGAACCTGGCAGTGAGCTGGGCGAGCACCTGTTCGGCCGGAAGTTCCTCGCGAGCCCCGGTCTTGCGGTTCTTGAGCTCAACCTTGCCAGCCGCCAGCCCTTTGGGACCGACGATCACCTGCCAAGGAATACCGATCAGATCCATGTCAGCGAACTTGGCGCCCGGCCGCAAGTCGCGATCGTCGTGCAGCGCCTCGATGCCTTTGGCTTTAAGCGCGTTATACAGCGTCTCGCAGGCGCTGCTGACATTACCGTCGTCAGGCTTCAGGTTGACAAGCGCGACCTTGAACGGCGCGACCGACTCGGGCCACACGATGCCGGCGGCGTCGTGGCTCGCTTCGATGATACCGCCGACCAGCCGCGACACGCCGATGCCATAGGATCCCATCTCGACAGTGATCTGCTCGCCGCCGGGGCCGGCAACCACGGCATTCATCGGCTTGGAGTACTTGGTCCCGAAGTAGAAGATGTGGCCGACCTCGATGCCACGGGCCGCCAGTCTGTCCCCTTCCGGCAGCACTTCGAAAGCCTTGGCGTCGTGCATTTCGTCGGTCGCGGCGTAAAGCGATGTCCATTCGTTGACGATCGGCTGCAGGTCCGAAGCGTAGTCGATCTGGCGCCCGAGAATATCCTTGTCGACCAGCCCCTTATGGCAGAACACGGCACTTTCGCCAGTCTCCGCCAGGATGATGAACTCGTGGCTGAGATCGCCGCCGATCGGGCCCGTGTCGGCGCGCATGGGAATGGCCTTCAGCCCCATGCGCGCGAAGGTGCGGAGATACGCCACGAACATCCTGTTGTACGAACGCACTGCGCCGGCCTTGTCGATGTCGAAGGAGTAGTTGTCCTTCATCAGGAATTCGCGACCGCGCATGACGCCGAACCGCGGCCTCACCTCGTCTCGAAACTTCCACTGGATGTGATAGAGGTTCCTCGGCAGGTCGCGATAGCTCTTCACGCCGTCGCGAAACAGGACCGTGATCATCTCCTCGTTGGTCGGACCATAGAGCATTTCCCGCTCATGCCGATCCATGATGCGCAGCATCTCGGGACCATAAGCGTCGTAGCGACCGCTCTCGCGCCACAGGTCAGCCGACTGGATAGTCGGCATCAGCACTTCCTGGGCGCCGGCGGCATCCTGCTCCTCGCGTACGATGCGCTCGATATTCTTCAGCACGCGCAATCCGAGCGGTAGCCAAGCATAGATTCCGGCACTGGTCTGACGGACAAGGCCGGCACGCAGCATCAGCCGATGCGAAACGATCTGCGCCTCTGATGGAGTCTCCTTCAGGGTGGGCAGAAAATACTGGCTCATCCGCATTCTGATCTGGTCCTTGCCGGCCGATGTTCTAATAGAGGTCGGAGTGGCGGCGGACTGTAGGGAACGGGTCGCGCAAAGGCAAACCGCGCCACGAATCCCCGTCCCATGGCTGGCTTTTCACAGGGTGATGCCCGCACACTGCAGGAAACGCCAGGGGGAGATCAAGATGCTCGAGCAAGTCTTCAGGCTCAGCCAGAACGGCACGACCGTCCGGACCGAACTGGTCGCCGGCCTCACCACGTTTCTGACGATGGCCTACATCATCTTCGTCAATCCGGCGATCCTGGCCGATGCGAAAATGCCGTTCGGCGCGGTTTTCACGGCGACCTGCGTGGCCGCCGCAATCGGCTGTTTCCTGATGGCCTTTCTCGCGAACTATCCGATCGCGCTCGCTCCCGGCATGGGCCTCAATGCCTACTTCGCCTACGGCGTGGTGGGCGGCATGGGCTACAGCTGGCAGGTCGCGCTGGGCTGCGTTTTCATCTCCGGCATTCTCTTCCTGATCATCAGCGTGCTGCCGGTCCGTGAATGGATCGTTAACGCGATCCCTAAGTCCCTCAAGATGGCCATTGCAGCCGGTATCGGCCTGTTCCTGGCCCTGATCGCCCTGAAGAACGCCGGCATCGTCGTCGCCCATCCAGCGACCCTGGTCGCGCACGGCAAGCTCGTGAGTTGGCCGGTTCTCATGGCCGTCCTCGGCTTCGCCCTGATCGTCGCCCTCGAATATCGCCGAGTGATGGGAGGCGTGATCATCGGCATCTTGGTCGTGACAGTGATCTCCGTCTTGACCGGTCAGCAGAAGTTCGCTGGCATCTTCGATGTGCCGCCGTCGATTGCGCCGGTCTTTCTGCAGATGGATCTCGCCGGCGCCCTCAAGGTCGGCTTGGTCACGGTGGTCTTCGCCTTCCTCTTCGTCGACATGTTCGACAATACCGGCACCTTGATCGGGCTCGCTCATCGCGGCGGCTTCATGCGGCCCGATGGCACGGTGCCACGGCTGCGCGGCGTCCTGGTGTCGGATAGCGCCGCGGCGGCGATCGGTGCCGCCGTCGGGACCTCTACAACGACGAGCTATATCGAGAGTGCTTCAGGCATCAACGCCGGTGGTCGTACCGGCCTCACCGCCGCTGCCGTGGGCGTACTCTTCCTGCTTGCGCTGTTCGTGGCGCCCCTCGCCGGCTCGATTCCGGCCTATGCCACCGCGCCGGCCCTGCTCTACGTCGCCTGCCTCATGGCGCGCGGCCTTACGGAAGTTGAGTGGGACGACCTCACGGAAGCTGCACCGGCGGTGATCACCGCCCTGGCGATGCCCTTCACCTTTTCGATTGCCGACGGTATCGCCTTTGGTTTTATCTCGTACGCCGGAATCAAAATCGCCGCCGGGCGCTTCACCGATATCCATCCGGCGGTTGGAATTCTCGCTGTCTTGTTCGTGACCAAATATGTGATCATCGGATGAACAGCGAAACAGTGCGGACATTAGTTTGTCGACGAATGACCTTCGCCCACAACAATTGTTCTGCCGGAACCCCGGCACTCGAAAGAAAAGGTCTTGGCAAGCCGCATAGGTCAGGGTAAAGAGCCTATGCCTTGGGCGCAGCCCGAGTTCTAGGGAGGAGAGCGGCTTCAAGCCGCCTACGACGAGTTTCGGGGGTAGAGAACGGCGGATCTCGGATCCGCCGTTTCTTTTTGTTTTCAATGGCTTACAACATCTTCCTAAGATGTTGAATCAACTACCTTCCAGCCGCCGAAAGCTGAAAATATCCGTTTGATGGAGCGCGAAAAAGGCGATCCAGACCACCGCCGCTACGATTGTCGTGATGATCGCCTTGCGAACCAGATCCGGCTTCTCAGGCGCGCCATGCTCCTGCCCCTTGCCCGGCTTTTCGACCCGCCTGACGCCCAGCGGCAAGACACAGAACAGCACCGTCCACCAGATCACGAGGTAGACCATGACGCCGGTAGCCCAGCTCATGGCAGGTCCTCCTCAAACTTGCTCAAGCTCGATGAGCGTTCCGTTGAAGTCCTTGGGGTGGAGGAACAGGACTGGCTTGTCGTGGGCACCTATCTTCGGCTCACCGTCACCCAGCACGCGGGCTCCCTGCGCCTTAAGCTTGTCGCGCGCCGAATAGATGTTCTCAACTTCGTAGCAGACGTGGTGAATGCCACCATCCGCGTTGCGCGACAGGAAATTGGCAATGGGCGACTTCTCTCCCAACGGGTGAAGCAGCTCGATCTTGGTATTGGGAAGTTCGACGAACACCACGGTGACGCCATGCGCCGGTTGAGCCTTCGGAGCGCTCACCTTCGCCCCCATTACGGAACGATAAAGCTCGGCTGCCTTGTCGAGGTCCGGCACGGCGATGGCGATGTGATTCAGGCGTCCGATCATCGGGGTCTCCACGGGCTGTCTCCTAGATGCGGACGATGTGTACGTCCGTCAACGGCTTCTTGCCGAGGTGCGCCCGCACGACGCGCCGCACCGCCTGTCGGGCCGCCTCCTCAATTCGCACATCGTCGGTGCGTTCCGATGCGCTGAGATCGGCCAGCATTTCGCTCAATCCCACGACGATCGCTTCGCCGAGCTCACCGTCGGCATCGTCGATCCCGCGCAGCGACACTTTGGGCGTTGCGACGGCACGCCCCCGTCGGTCGATCACCAGGGTCGCCGCGGCCGCTCCGTTCCACAAAAGCTTGCGCCGTTCGCGCAGCGACTCACCGTCGAGCGGAACTAAACCATCACCATCCCTCGCCAACCGCCCGGTCGCCACATGGTCGATGATCTCGGCCGGTCCCGGTGCCAACCTCACCAGCGTGCCGTTGGGAGCAACCACCGTCTCCGGTACCTGACAGGCACGTGCAAGGGCTGCATGTTCGACCATATGCCGGACCTCGCCATGGACCGGCACGGCGATCTTGGGGCGCACCCATTGATAGACCCGCACCAGTTCATCGCGTGCCGGATGGCCCGATACATGGATGTCCGCCTCGCGGTCGGTGATCACTTCGACACCGCGCGCCATCAGCGCATTCTGCAACCGACCGACCGAGCGCTCGTTGCCAGGAATGACGCGCGACGAGAAGATCGCGGTATCGCCCTCCTCCAGGACTAAGTCGCGATGATCGCCGTTGGCGAGCTTGGCCATGGAGGCTCGCGGCTCTCCCTGACTGCCGGTGCATATGAACAGA
>MKRV01000015.1 GCA_001897995.1 Alphaproteobacteria bacterium 65-37
GGCGGCGACGTCAGGCTGGTGGTGATGGCGCAGTATCCGCCGCACACCTGGGTCTACAAGCAATTCGAGGAAGAGCAGCGCCAGATCACCGGAACGCTTCTCGACTGTGCGACCAAGTGCGGGCTCGCGACGCTGGATACGTTTCGCCGCCTCGCCATCGAACCGAAGCCGCTGGATTTCTATGCCGCCACGCACATGAACGCGCGCGGCAATCAGGCGATCGCGAGCCTGCTGGCTGCGAGGCTGCCGGAGCTGACCGAACAATCGACCGGCGCGCCCGCGGCGTAGCGGGCAGAGGAATACTCCCGGCGGCCTGCTGCTGCAGCGTCGCAGCGGAAGTCGAGCGGGGCGGGACGCCCCAACAAGCCTGGCAGGCGGCGTGGCGGCGATTGGCCTACGCCTTGGTCCTATTGGCGTTCACGGGAGACGCACCATATCGGTCTCATGAGTCGGAAAGGAGGCCCTCGATGCGCACTTCGCAGAAGGTCGTCTTCGACAGGACACGGGACATCCTCGCACTGCTGGGGGGCCTGTCGACCAAGGCAATCGTCACGCTGGTAGCTTGCATTGGGCTGGGCATCGTCGGCATCTATTTCGCGACGACGATCAACTCTGATCTTCCGCTGTCGGAGTCGGGCTCCCTGGCCTTGATCATCGGGGTGACGTTCACGCTGATTATCGGTGTAGGGCTGATGGCCTTGATTTTCTTCAGCAGCCGCAATGGGTTCGACGTGCCACCGGACGTTCAGTCCACGGACAGGTCCAAGAAGAGCGGGCCGGCGACTCCCGGTGACAGCGGCTAACGGCGTTGCGGCAGACGTACCGAATTTTCATCAGCCGTGATGCGACTAGGTTTGATTGGGCGCGCCCGAGCCGAGGCCCAGCCAGATCGCTGGCAAGGCGACGGGGCAGGATCTCCGCGTCTTCCTGGGAAGCCTTAAATTTCAACGGGTTGGCAGAATATGGCGGAGAGGAAGGGATTCGAACCCTCGATAGGGCTTTAGACCCTATAACGGTTTAGCAAACCGCCGCCTTCGACCGCTCGGCCACCTCTCCGCAGCCCGTTAAGACCCCGGCGATCGACGTATCCACGACGGATGCGGGGCGGTTCTAGCGGCGGGTCGGCAGGGTGTCAAACGAGATGGCGATTTTGCTTGGATTTTCAGGGTCTTGGCATAATTTGCCCAATCCCCGGAGCAACCCTCTATGCTGGCCGAGGGGGCGGAAACGGGGAGAAGATCGTATGCGGCGTGCCTGTGGCCTGGTGTTGGCGCTCCTGACGGCGGGATGCGCCATCCCCGACAATGCCAGCTTTTCCATGCCCAACGACTTTCGGACTGGTCCGGTGCAGTGGACGGCGACCTATCCGGGCTCCTACGAGACCCTGACGAGCTGTATTGCAGCCCAGTATGCCGGCGAGTTGCGGGTCGCGCCGCAGATCTATTCCACGGTTCAGCGTTCCAGCATCCTGCTGTCCAAGGGCGGTGGGGCCGATGCGGAGTTTCAGGTCAGGCAGATCGATCCGTCGACCAGCCAGGTCACCTGGCAGCGCGCCACCGGGCTTTTCGGCAGTGGGCTGAGTGACAGCGCCGCTCGCCAGCGGGCCGACAAATGCGGCGGCGTGGGCTGAGTAGCACAGGCGAAGACAGAGGTTTGCTAGACCATAGGGTCCAACGCCCTATCGAGGGTTCAAATCCCTTCCTCTCCGCCATTAGCGCCTAATGCAAACAGTCTTCGCAGCGGCGGACGGCTGCAAAATACGCTCATACTCACCATCGACGCGGCGCTGGGTGGTACCCATCGTCTTGCTCTTTCAGGCAATAGCCTCGCCGGCACCTAGACCCGCGGCACGACCTTTCGAGGGGAAAGCCGCGTTCCGCCGGTTGTGATAGACATTCCCGTAAGCGACGACTGTGGTCCTGCCTCGGTCGTGGTGCGCTGCAATCTTTGATCTTCGACTTTGAAGCCGTTGACGGCCGACCGGCGGCCCCTCGAGAACGGCAGGGAGAGCGCGATGATCGATTTCGAACTGGAGCGCGACAAGGGGATTCTGATCGTCAGGCCGTCGGGACCCCTCGCATCCGACGATTTTCGCCAGCTTGCGGCGACGATCGACCCGTACATCCTGGAAAAAGGAAAGCTGAACGGATTGCTGATCGAGGCGCCGTCTTTTCCGGGCTGGCACAGCTTTGCCAGCCTGATCGAGCACTTTCGCTTCGTACGCGATCACCATCGCGACATCACGCGCGTGGCTGCTGTGACCGACGACGACTTCCTCAAGATTGCACCCCGCATTGCTGCTCACTTCGCCCATCCCGAGATCAGAGTTTTCGCGGGCAGCGACAAGGCAGAGGCACTGGCCTGGCTCGACGCACGGCCACTGGATGCTGACAAATGAGGATGGCACCGCTCAGTCCGCGAGCTGCTTTAGGTCTTTAGGTCTTTAGGGCGTCGTGAACCGGTGTTTGCTCGGGGACTGCACGGCCATTGGCAGACCAGTACCTTCCTTGTCGTCCTGCGCTGCGATCAACTAAACGATCCTTGCGTGATCGACGGGCCGATCAACGGCCCGACCTTCCATGCCTATGTCGAGCAGATCCTGGTGCCCACTCTGCTGCGTGGCGACAATGTCATCATCTACAACCTCGGAGTCCACAAGGGCAACGCCGTGAGTATGTACACGTAGCTGCCGCCAAAGACGGTATCGTCGGGTTGCGCCAGTCCGGAAGGGAATGACTGACCTTCGGTTTGGTCGATCGCCAGCACCTTCCTTATCGAGGAGCAATGTGCGGCCCGATCCTCCTTGGTTGCAGACTGGCTCATCGCCTTGGTTCCGCGCTCCTGCTGACGGACCGCACGATGGTCGGACGTTGCGGTGTAAGCTCGATCTGCTCCATTTCGTGCCGGATCACGAGGCCGTCACCTTCGCTCAGCGTGTACTTCACTCGGTCCGTGCCGACCTCAATCTCCAGCATCTGGCCTCGGTACGTCACGGGAAACCGCAGCCGGGCGTTGTCCTCCGGTGCACGGCGCGGCCAGAAAGCCAGCGTGCCGTCGTCATCGCGCATGCCGGCGAGCCCATAGGTCAGCATCATCCACGTGCCGCCCATCGAGGCGATATGGCAACCGTCCTTCACGTTGCCGCCGACATCGGCAAGATCCATCAGCAAAGCCGCCATCCCGTATCTGACGGCCTTGTCCGTGTCGCCGATCTGCGCGGCCACGATCGCCTCGATGCATGACGACAGAGACGAGTCGCCGGTGGTCAGCGGATCGTAGAACTCGAAGTTGCGCTTTTTCTCTTCCGGCGAAAACGTGTCCCCCAACAGGAACAAAGCCAGTATCACGTCTGCCTGCTTGATCACCTGCTTTCGGTAGATGTTGAGCGGATGATAGAACAGCAGGAGCGGGTATCGGTCGCTTGGCGTGTTTTGAAAGTCCCAAGGCTCTCTGTCGAGAAAGCCGTCATCCTGCGGAATGATCTTCAATCCCTCGTCGTATGGTACATACATGTTGTCCGCGGCGCGGGCCCAGGCCTTGGGCTCGGAAAGCTCGAGGGCCGTCCGCTCCACCAGTTCCGCATACGCGTCCGGCCTGTTCGACTTCAGGGTTTCGACCGTCTTAGCCGCATAACGCAGATTTTCCCGGGCCATCAGGTTGGTGTAGGCATTGTTGTTTACAACCGTGTTGTATTCGTCGGGGCCGGTGACGGCGTTGATGCAGAACTTTCCTTGCTTCCTCTCCGAGTAGAAGCCGAGATCCAGCCAGAGGCGCGCTGTTTCCACCAGCATCTCCGCGCCGCACTCCCAGAGGAACTGCTCGTCACCCGTTGCCTGCACGTACTTGCGCAGCGCGTACATGATATCGGCGTTGATGTGATACTGCGCGGTTCCCGCAGCATAGTATGCCGAGGCCTCCTCGCCGCTGATCGTGCGCCAGGGGAACAGCGCCCCTCGATGCCCCAATTGCTTCGCCCGCGCCCGCGCCTGCGGCAGCATACTGTAGCGAAAGGCGAGCAGATTCCTGGCGATGCGCGGCGAGGTGTAGGCCAAGAACGGCAGCACGTAGATCTCAGTATCCCAGAAGTAGTGGCCTTCGTAGGCCCTTCCGGTGACGCCCTTTGCCGGCACGCCGGCATCCTCGGCGCGCGCCGAGGCTTGGAGGATGTGGAACAGGTTGAACCGGACTGCCTGCTGGATCTCCACCGTGGTGCGCTGAGTGCGATCCGGCCTGATGTTCTCGACCACGACGTCGCTGCGTCTCCAGAAGTCCTCGACGTACTGCTCCTGGGTGGCAAGCAGCCGGTCGAACCCCCGGCTCACCACGCGGTCCATCGTCCATTCGGCACGACCGCAGAGCTCCTCTGGCGTCGCCGTGGCCGACGTGTGATAGGCCATGAACTTGTCGACGCGGATGGTTGCCCCAGCGGTGGCTTCGATCGTGAACGCGACCTGGCCGAAATCCTCAGCATGCACAGTCTTGCTGGCATGCCTGCACGAAGTCTCCAGGACGTGGTCGATGGCGCACGTCACGGCGAGGCGACTCTTCTCGGTCGCGTGACAGAGGACGACGCGACAGCCGTTGGCACGGTGGGCACGGGGATGCAGCGCCTGGTCGCCTCTCGCCAGCCGCGGATCGGCTTCTTCGGTCGAGGCGGCCGGCTTGTGCGCATTCATCTCCGAGGAGATGACTAGCGATGCTGCGGCATTGGTAACCGTCACGCGGTACGAGATCGCGGCCACATGCCTTTCGACGAAGGATACCAAGCGCCGCGACACGATCGATACCCGCTTACCCGACGGGGCCTTCCACAGGATCTCACGGTCGAGCGTGCCGGATTTCATGTTGAGGCGGCGGTCGTAGCTCAGTAGCTTCGCCCGGGGCAGCCAGAACGGCTCGTCGTCGACGAAGAGCTTGATGATTTTGCTGTCGGTCACGTTGAAGATGGTCTGGCCGGTCCTCGCGAACCCGTAGGCATCTTCCCCGTAGACGATCGGTCGGGTCTCGTAGAAGCCGTTGATGAGTGTGCTGTTCTCGGCGCAGGGACCGCCTTCCTCCGGGCAGCCGCGCATACCCAGGTATCCATTGCCGAGCGCCAGCATCGTCTCGAGTTGGGCCAGGAATTCGGGATGGAATCCCTTCTCGACGATGTTCCATTCGTCCGCCGGGTAGCCGTGCGGCGGAGGTTTCAGGCGTTCGTGATGAAGCATCGGGCTGGTCCTCTCCGGATCATGGGCCAGATCATGCGCCGTCGACGAGTTCGCCCAGGTCGTTGACAACCAGGTGTGCGCCATGGCGCCGAAGTTCCTCGGCGTTGTCGCGTCGCGCCACGCCGATGACGAGGCCGAATTTTCCCGCAAGTCCGGCCTCTATTCCCGAAAGAGCGTCCTCGACGATGACCGCCCGCGATGGTTCGACGCCCAGCAGCCTCGCTGCCATCAGGAAGGTATCTGGGGCGGGCTTGCCGGCGAGATGCTGCTCCTCGACCGTGACGCCGTCGATGCGCGCTTCGAATAGCCCGTCCACCTTGGCAGCCTTCAGGACGGCCTCGCAGTTCTCACTCGAGGAAACGACGGCGACTTTGCAGCCCAGGCCGCGAAGCGCATGGATGAACTGGACGCTGCCTTGGTAGGCGTAGACACCCTTTTCTTCGATGGCCCTGGTGACCAGCCGGTTCTTCCGGTTGCCGAGGCCTCCTACGGTCTCAGCCTCCGGCGGATCGTGCTGGCTTCCTTCAGGCAGATCGATGCCGCGCGAGTTGAGGAAGTCGCGGACACCGTCGAAGCGGGGTTTGCCGTCGACATGGAGCCGATAGTCGGCGCCCGGATCGAAGGACCGAAAGGTCTCGCCCGTTCGCGTGCTGCGCTCCTGGAGATATTCGTCGAACATCTGCTTCCAGCAAGCGGCGTGGATACTCGCCGTGTCCGTTACCACACCGTCCAGGTCGAACAGGACGGCGTCGTAGCGGTCGCGTGTGATTGGACTTCTGTAGCTGGGTTTCTGCATCGATCGCTCCCCCGCACCAAGGCAATCCAATCGACCAAAAGGCCCTTTTCAGATCTCAACGGCAGGGATCTCGCGGTAGCGGCCTGGAACGCAAGTATACCCCCATCGAGCCGGAAATGCTGGCCGGAGTGGGCGGAAAACCTAATCCAGCACTTCGTCGCCCGGGCAGCTGTCGCGGAAGATCGGCTGGCCTGGCTCGGCGATCACCTACTCGCCAAGCTGTATGAGCTTAGGGGCCAGAACTCGCTGCATCAGGCTGCGGCCACAAGCCCGAACGCCTTCTCTTCCGACCTTGGTCGCGTCAGCCAGTCGACTGCCGTTGCCAGTCGTCGGCGGACGACTATCCTTTCAGCCAGCCGTAAGGCGGCGGCTGGCATCTACATCGATGGGATTGTTGTGGCGCGAACCCGCCCTTCAGCCACGTGTGTGCCCCACTACTGATCGAAAAAGCCGCTTCAACTCTGTGCAGGGCTACGGAGCCTTGGCGTCTCGTTACTGCAGACCTACGAGAATGGTGACGCTGAGCGCCTCGCCGCGCCAGGAGCACGAGATCAACATCAACCAACTCCAAACACGAGGTGGGCTACCTGCGATGGAAGCAGGCGCAGGAAGCAACGGAAACGTTGCTCAAGAGCCGCGCCGTCGTGCTGGAGCGGTACGAATACATCTGCGCCTACTCGGGAAGACCCCCGGGCGATAGCTTTGGCCCAGATGGCGCGGTCGCCGGGGCGTCAAGCCCGGTAGGTGCCCACCGTGGGTCCGTCAGTCTGACCTGTCACCGTCAGGCCGCTGCGAATCGATGATCTGGCGACAAATATCAAGGCAGACTTCGTCTGCGGTGCATATATCTGCGGCAAAAGAAAAGGGAGGCGGCGATGGCCAAGCGAACCGTTGACGTATTCCTCGGGGACAAGCGGGCATATGTATTCTGCCTGGAATCCTCGGATCGATCGGCCACGGACTATGAGTTCATCGAACTGGCGAAAGAGGTCATGCGCAAAAATGCCTGTAGCGATAAGACCGTCGCCGACGCTCACTTTGTCGTAAGCCCGGCCTAGGTCGGATTGCACCGAGGCAGCCCATGTCCGCGCGCACGCCTGAGGTCGATTGACCGCTTTTGTCGCAAGCCGGGAAGGGGCGGCCCGGCAGGTTTGCGTACGTTGGGTGACCTATCGGGTGGGCAACGCCGAGACCGTCGCTAGCGCCTCGCGGATTTCTCCGCAGCTTCCGCCGGCCGCCAACAGCCAATCTACTGCGATCTATTCGACGACAGCTCCTGACTCTGTGTTGCTCTGGGAGAGACTGAGCCGCGCCCCATGGTTCTCGGCCTCACGCGTATGCTGGCTTGCGGAAGGCGTTGACGGCGTAAGCCGCGGCAACGCCCCCTTTGAACCGAAGGGTGGCATCATGATCATCGCGAAGCAGACCGCAGGCTAGGCGAGGACTGTTCCGTTGGTGGCTGCTTTCAATGCGATCGCGTTGATGTCAAAGCCCTGGCTAGATCGGGCGAAGTCAACTGTGATTTCGACAAAAGCTGATGCAGGCTGTCCCGCAGAATACGGCGCGAGAGCTGACCCAACGCCCCGAATGGGCCCTCTCGCGCTATCGGCCTTGCAGTCCGGGGCTGCCAGGGAGCCTCGGAGTGCGGCTGTTGCAGAGCGAGTGTTACGACTTGGGCGTGATTGAGGCTACGACCAGTCGACTATTGATCTCGGTGAGGCTGTCACCCGGCTTTACGCGTGGCAGTTGCTGACGGCCGATGTCTGTCGTCACGTCATAGGTGCGCACTTCGCCACCACCGGGATTGACCAGCGTGATGGTGTTGGCCGCGGGGTCGACGCGTACGACCACCCAGTTGGCGATCGACTGGGAAACCCTCGCCCCGGCCGCGCCGCCTTGGCTGGTTTCTACGGCGCCTGTCACGCTTGCAGTGCCGGGGGCTGGCGTCGCCACACCGGGCTTCGAGAGCACGAAGGTGCGAGTATCCTCAACACCGAGCACCACATTGTCGCCCACCTTTGTGCTGGTGATGTTGGCAGCCATGGCGCTCACGTTCAGCATGCGATTGGTGCCGTCTGCAGAGGTGATGGTTACGGTCCGGGCATTGGTATCGACGGCCGCGATGCGCCCTTCAAGGGAGTAGCGGGTAGTCGTCTGTATTCCGACTGTCGCCTGGTCCACCTGTGCGAAGGCATGGCCATAGGCCAATGCCGGGCTCGCAAGGACAATTGCGATCATGGTTCTCCTGCCAAACATGTGTTTCTCCAGATTCTGTGAAACGACCGAGAACGCGCCGCTGACTCATCCTGCTCGGGAGATAACGTTTCGCGAACAGGTTGAACGCGCCCGGCCGCGGCGCGGGCGCAAGCCTCGCCGAGAGACAGTCTCAGGGGCATCCGACGTTCAGGCAGGCAGGCGATCGCCTGCTGCTGTCACCTGCCGACCATGATTTCAACGCAACGAGGCGTCGAGGTTGTCGCCGCATTGCCCGGCGTTAAAGACTACCGGCCATTCGCTTAGCGTACTCGAGAAACTCCCTCGATGGGGGCAATACCTCCTGCGCGTAGCGGCGTAGGGGACCACTGCCGCCATTCTCCGAGTAGGCACCGAACTGAGCAACTGCCGCAGTTTGCAATCGGACCTGAGCGTCAGCATAGGCCTTATCGAACTCAGCGCCCTGAGCGGAGTTCAGACGGTTCATTGCGTCGTCTGCGATCTTCCGGACATCCTCATCGGGTGCCATGGAGACGCCGGCTTCGGACCGATTTCTAGTCAGCGATTGCACGGCTTTCGGGTATTCGGCGACCGTGCGCGTGGCATAACCGCGGACAAGCTCGTTTGAAGACTTGGTCAGGGCGAGCTGACCTGACTTAATCGCGAAATCATTGACGGTCTCGGCGAAACCCACGAAGCGGGCATCGGGTAGAGCGTTTACCGCTTGAACAACCGGTGCATACGAAATCGACGCGACAGCAACAGTGGCCATAAAGCCACGACGCGAGATCGGCATCATGGGAACCTCCTGCTACGGGTCTTTTTTGTCGGTGACGTGAAAACGCGAACTAATCGCAAGGTTGCGGTAAACAGACAGGGGCCGGCAGAAGTCGCGTGGCCGGCTAGGGCAACCTGGAGCGAGGCTGAACTCAATACCGATACGTGTCAATCGGCTGCCGGGCGGAAGTTCACTGTGACAAGTTTGAATCCGGCGCATACGCGCGTCGTCATCGGTACCCCGTCACTCGCCAGCGGGTGGTCGGCTGATCTGAGTTGATCCCTGGAGGGCGTGTCCAGAATTCTCCTATAGTGCACTGGCACGCCGCACCAAAGTGTGACGGCCGATCTTTGATTCGGCCTGGGTTTGCCTTTCCTTTGATTCGGTCTCGAGATTCCATCTCGTGGTAACCACCGCTGTCATCTAGTGCAGCGATCTCGGAAGTGGCGCAAAATTCGCAGGTCATTCTACGACTTATGTCTCTGGCCTATGGCGTCCGTTCGTCAGATCAGCAAGCGTGGCGACTAGGACCATGAGGAAGAGACCGGACCAACGCCGAGGGCGTGCCGCGACTCGGTCATCCCAATAGACAGATGCATATGTGCTAGATTTGATCAGGTCGCGGTGCTCAAGGCGCTCTCGCCCCTGAAGACAAGGGGCCAGGTGGGGGCCAGCATGAACAGCACAGAACTCGCAGATGAGTCAGTCCGTGAGGCGATTTCATTCAAATCACCGGATGAGCAGCGCGCCGAAGGTAAAGCGCTGCGCGACATGGTATCACGCGAGGATCATGGCCGCTGGAAGCCGGCCAAGAACAGGCGTGACCCTGTCGATGTTCTGAACGAGTCCAACGTGGGCCGAGTAACGGGTCTCATCCCGATAAGGTTCGGACGCATGATGCAGTCGCCCTTCGCCTTCTATCGTGGCTCGGCTGCAGTCATGGCCGCCGATCTCGCAACCATCAGCAGCCCGGGCATCCGTGTTCAGGCCTGCGGCGACGCACATCTGTCGAACTTCGGCGGCTTCGCGAGCCCTGAGCGACGAATCATATTCGATATCAATGATTTCGACGAAACTCTGCGAGCGCCCTGGGAGTGGGACCTCAAACGCCTTGTCGTCAGCGTTGTGCTGGCCGGGAGGCACATCCGCTTGTCCGAGAGTGACACCGGCCGCGCGGTCGCCGCGACCGCGCGCTCCTATCGCGAACATATGGTGAATTATGCAACCATGCGAGTCCTCGACATCTGGTACGATGCGATCGACGTCGATCGCTTCCTTGCCGAGATGGAGTCCGAAGAGACCCGTAACCGGATCCAGGATCGCCTCAAGAAGGTGCGGGCGAGGAACACGCCGGAATTCCTGTTCCCGAAATTCGTCGAGCATATCGGTGAGCTACCGCGAATCATCGACGATCCGCCGTTGATCTTCCATCCTACAGCCGAGCAGATGCCGGGCATCCACTCTGGGTACAAGGCAGCCTGGGCCCGATATCGCGAGTCACTCAGCGAGTCTCTCAAGGTCCTATACGACCGCTATCACTTCTGTGACCTGGCGATAAAGGTCGTAGGGGTAGGGAGCGTGGGCACGTTGTGCGCGATCGCGCTGTTCATGAGCCGGGAAGACGATCCGATCTTCCTGCAAATCAAAGAAGCCAATGCCTCCATTCTTGAGCGCTATGCCGGCGCGAGCAAGTACTCTAATCACGGCCAGCGCGTGGTAGTTGGTCAGCGCCTGATGCAATCGGCGAGCGACTTGTTCCTAGGGTGGGGGATCGGCGAAAATGGACGCCACTTCTACGTCCGCCAACTGCGCGATATGAAGACCAGCGCTATCATCGAAGACTTCAATCCGGCCGATTTGCGCTCCTATGGTCGTGTCTGCGGCTGGGCGCTGGCCCGTGCGCATGCGCGCTCGGGCGACTCCGCTGTGATCGCCGGCTACATGGGCTCTAGTGGGATCTTCGACGACGCAATGTGCGATTTCGCTATCGAATACGCGGACCAGGCCCAAAGCGATCACCGAGCTTTTGTGAGAGCGGTACGCCAGGGGCGCATCAAGGCGGTTATGGACGCTTGAAGCCCAAAGGTTTGACGTCTGGAGGCTATCGACCAGCCGCCTAGCGTACTCGAGAAACGCCTTAGATGGGTAGGTACCTCCTGCGCCTAGCGACGGAGAGAGCCCGTCCCATTCGCACTTTGAGTATGGCGTAGTCGACCCTTATCCGAAGAGGCGCCGCTTGATCGAAGGGCGGCCGTTGCGGCAACCTTCCCGAGTTCGACCTGAACGTCATGACCGATCTTCTTGCCGTCGTGTTTGCCCGGTGGTGGCGGAGCTTGTCCAAGCCGGATCGAACTCAAACACTCAGCGTTGGTCGTGTTCGCCATGTATCTGGGCCCCGTCACGCCGCGAGACTTGTGTTGGCACCAATGTGCTGTCCAGTCGGAGCAAGCTTTGATAGCTATCCAAGGGGCCAACATGAAATGGGGCCGCAGTTTCGAAGGAAGAGCCACCTTCGGTCATTCCGATGAGTGGCGCCGGTTGCGGCATTCATCGCATTGTTTGTTTTCGTTCGAGTCTTGAGCTTTGTCGCCGTCTCTGTTGCGGAAAAAATTGGGCCGTGCGGTGCGGAGAATTGCCGACACGCCCGACTTCTGGGGACTGGGCGGGGCCTATCAGAAGCTGGCCGCCTGATCAGGGGCAAGCGAGAGGAGGTATTCACTCGCCTTTGAAAGGACAGACCATGAAATCCTTCTTCAGGGCGACGATCGTTGGTGGCGTGCTGTTCCTGCTTCCAGCCGTGTTGATCGCGCTGATCCTCGGCTATGCAATGCGAATGATCGTCAGGATTGCGCAGCCTCTCTCTGACGGGCTTGGGTTGGATCAGCTAGGTGAGGTAGGAGGAGTCGGAGCCGCCACTATTCTGGGAATACTGGTGCTGGTCGTCATTTCATTTGCAGCCGGCCTCTTAGCCCGCACCTTGAGAGGGCGACGGACAAGTCGCCGATTCGAGGAGTCGCTGCTCGGTGGCTTGCCGCACTATCAGATGCTCAAAAGTATGGTGGAAAGTCTGGTGCAGTTGGAGAATTCAACAGACATCAAGCCCGCGTTGGTCAGCACCGAAGATGGCTGGCAAATCGGCTATCGGCTGGAGACTTTGCACGATGGCTGGGTAGCCGTCTTCCTCCCGCAGGCGCCGACGCCTATGTCGGGCAACGTGATGTTTTTTCCCGAAGAGAGGATACGCTCACTCGATATGAGCATGGTTCAGGCGATGACGCTTGTTAAGCGCATCGGCATTGGTTCTGCCGAAGCCCGGCGTGCTGTCGATCTGAGGCAACCAGACTGAACTTGTAGGTCAGGCTCGGCAAGGCACATTGGCCATCACCGAGATCTGTTCAATCCGGTAGCTCCATGCGCTCCTGCCGGTGGCTAAGGCGTCATGTCAGCCTTGTCCCAGCCTTTGTCAGGATTAAAGATAACAATGGCGGCCGCCCTTTGTGCCGTATCCGGGCCGAGATCCTGTTCATAGACGTCACTATTGTGGCTGATCGTGAACGTCATGACACCTGTTTCCCCCCAACGTACAGGCCATGCGATGACGGCAAACCCGCCTAGCATGCGGCCCTTTACCAGATATTCGTGCGCTCCTCCCGGCGCATCCGGCCCCTGACTGTAGAGAAGGCGGAAGCGGTAGCCGTAGTAGCCGTTCTCCTGGATGTCGCCGTACTGCGCCTTGGCCAGCAGCGGCCCCAATGGGCTGGGTGGTTCGCCGGGTGCGGTCTCCCAATAGAGGCCATCCTTTTGGCCCGGCGAGCTTACGAGGCGACGGGCATAGACCGGAAAGCCCGCCTTCATTGGATCCATAGCGGCGTAGTCGCGCTGGGCGTCGACGATTGCCAGCAGCGTCTGAATGACGGCGAACTCGTCACGGCCGATAAGGCGCGCTTGCATCTCCTTGCGACCCGCCTCGACATCGTAACGCCACTCATTGCCTTGCCTGACGATCGGGATCGGCGACAACCAGCCTGTGTTTCCGGCGTTAAGCAGCGCCTTGTCGTTACCTTCTGGAATGATCTTGTGGTTCTCGTCCCAGGCTTTGATGAACTGCTGTCGAGCTTCTTCATCCTGGTAGTCGCTACCGGGCACCAGGTTGTTCCAACTCATGCCCAGGATCGACGCAATCACGTTGCCGTCGTTTTTTCGAATGGCATCAGTCAGTGCATCGGCCGCGGCTTCGGGCGTTGGGAACCCACGCAGTTGCGGGGCCTGAGCGAGTGCTCCGGCCGACAAACCTACCGACAGAACAAGCGCTGCAAGAGCGCGACAGATCATGTTTCTCATCGCCGTCCTCCTCCGCCGCCCCGCGCACCGCCGCCAGCGGCGCGTGCGCCGCCGCCACCGCCGCGTGAAGCGCCAGCCCGTTGCTGTTGAGCACGGCCACGTTGGGCTTCTCGGTTCACCTGCTGGCCGCGGTTTACGCCGGAGAGCGCGCCACCGCCGCCGCCCGGTCGAGAACCGGCACCGGCCATCGGCCGTTGCGCGTTGCCGCCTCCAGTGCCGCCGGGGCGTGCGGCTCCTCCGGGTACGCCAGAACCGCCGGCTCCTTTGGGACGGCCGGGACCTCCCGGCCCGCCAGGTCCACCGACCCCTCCAGGACCGCCTGGCCCACCGGGACGACCAGCTCCTCCGGGGCCGCCTACGCCGCCGGGCCCCCCGGGACCGCCCGGACGAGCGTTGGCGACGTTGCCGCCCGCTGGACGATCAACTTGTCCGCGGAATTGCTGACGCTGGTCTGCTCCTGGCCGCACCTGCCCAAATTGCTGCCGTGTCGCCTGATCTCGATACGAGACCCCCTTGCGATGATTGACGTCGTGCTGCCACCGACTGCCGGTGCCGACGTTGGCACGGTTGTAGTTGCGGTCGATGGTGGCGGCGCGGTTGGCATTGACGTTGATGTAGTTGCCGCTGCCGCCGTAGCCCCAGTTCCAGCCGCCAAACATGGCACCCGCGGCAGCGATACCGATACCCCACGTCAGGCCGCTGAGCAGCACGCCGCCTGTCGGGTAGTAGGTTGGAGGATAGCTGGGATTGGGCCATTGGCCGTAGGCAGTATTGGGATCGTACGTCGGCACGTAGATCACATCAGGATTGGCCTGTTGGATCGCATAGACCGTCTCGCTGCCTTGTGTTTGCGGCGTGACTGTCTGCTGCGGACCGCTCTTCAGGGTACCCGCCAAAGCCGCCTTGCTGCGCAAGCGCTGAATGGATGCGCCGACATCCTGCTGCTGGCCAAGCATGGCGTCGCCCAGTTTCTGGGTCCAGTCGAGATGATCATTCATCTGGGTCAAGATGGACGGGAAGGCGACCAGCGACTTGACGCTTGCATCCCAACTCTTGTCCGCGGCAGCTTTGACGGCGGCATCACCCTTAAGAGTGGAATTGGCCTGCGACCAGCGCGACGCTTCGACGATCTCCAAGGGATAGGTGGCGGCCATCAGGACCTGCGAAAGAAGCGCATCATCGTAGAGTGCTATGGGCGCAAGCATCTGATCGAGTTCCTCGGGGCTGAATGGCTGCTTGTCCGTTTGGGCGATGGACGGCAGCGAAACGACGCCAAGGGTTGCCAGCGAGAATGCAAGGAGTTGACGTCGGCCGGGAAGACACGCCTTTGCGCGCTGGATCGAGCCCGAAATGATGATAGTCATCGGGTTCCTCCCTAGGGGGTCCTTGTTTTTCGCAAACGCCGGATGACGCTACGCTAGCCTCGGTCGCATCGGCTCATCCTGGGAGTTGCCAGGCCCTGTAGTTCGAGCAGAGCCGGTGCACTCTGTGACGCCAAGCTTCGACGTTACGCTCGCACGCTTAACAGAGGTCGGGAATGGGCCGTCCGGGACGATCTTGGCTATGGCTTCGTCGCCGGAATCGGCATTGGTACTGTTCTCTCGAAAGCAGACACCACTCAGCAAGCGTTCGGCTGTGAGCCGAGAGCGGACAGGGACAACCAAGAGACGCTGCTCGGTAGTCTGAGGATATGACAGAAGCGCCACTGGCGGGAAGCGAAATGCAGGCTCGGTCGAACTACCTCAGCGCAGCGAATAGCGGTCGATTGCGGTTGCTGCGTTGTGCGCTGTCTATTTTTCAGCGCAATACGCCTCGAGACGCCGTGCGGCATCGTCGAAGCCCGCCTGCATCTCGGCGACGGGCCGGCAGGGTCGTTCCGGTTTGCTACTTCCGCTGAACGCCGCCGGCCGTCTCGTCGCGCTTCACTTCGGGGAACAGCCACATGGCGAAGACCATGAAGGCGCCGAGGAACAGCACGAGGTACTGCACCACGTCGTGGCCGAGCGAGCGCTGGAAGAAGAAGGCGGCGATCGCCACCAGCACCACCAGCACCGAGAGTGGGAGCTTGATGCGGACAGGCATGGCAGGGCTCCTCGTTTACTCGGCCGGCACGGCGGCCGCCGAGGGGCGCGGCGTGCGCGAGGTCTTGCGCATGTTCTGGCGCAGATGGCGGGTGCTGTAGCCATTGAAGAGATGGCCGAGCAGGCCGCGCTCGAGATCGGACGTACCGAACAGCCAATCCATGACGGGGAAGGTGAGGTTCATGTTCCGCTCCATCATGATCGACTGGTTGTGGTGCGCCGTGTGGTGGCGCCGGATCGTGTTGACGAACGGCATGTTGCGCACGAACCAGTTCTCGTCGACATGGCAGCAAAAGTGCATGAACTCGTAGATGAGATACATTGAGGTCGTGGTCGAGATCAGCAGCCAGCCGACATTGGGGGAGATTAGCCAGCCCAGGATCAGTGCCGGCACGATCGACATCATGATGAAGGTCACCAGCGCATAGGGCGGGAAGAAGGTCACGCGCCAGTCGTTCGAAGCGGCGAAGCGCATCTCCCGCTCGGTGAAGAACTGGTGATGCATCAGGGTGTGGCGGTTGTAGATCGCGCGGAACGCCTTGATCTGCGAGGGCCGGTGCATGACGTAGCGGTGGATCCACCATTCGAAGAAATTGGCCGCCAGGAAGGTGATCGGCACGATCAGCCACTCCCACCAGCGCGGGCTCTGGATGTTGGCGCCGTAGATGAAGAGCGCCGTGAAGCCGATGACGTAGATCACCAGGACATGCAGCCCGCCATTGTACCAGCCGGCAATGCGCTGCCTGTACGTGGCGCGGTACTGCCGCTGCCGATCGGTCATCGGGCTGCTGGCAATTTCCCTGGTGGTTTCCATGGGACCGTCTCCATCCTTTTGCAGAGCGAGGCGCCTGCACCGGCTGACATATCACCAATCTATTAGAGGGGCAATGGCGTGTCTGCAGGCAGAATGCGCTTGCTGAGATGTTTCTTATATACCTATGATATGCCAGAGGCGCACGGCAGAGGCGCTCATCGATATGGGAGGAACGCCATGAAGCACACCCGTCGTGCCTTCTCTAAGCTGGCTGGCGCCGGCATTGCCGCGGTCGCCACGCCGCAGCTCTTTTCGCCGGCCATCGCTCAGGACAAGCCCTTGAAGATCGGCATCCTGGCCCCGCGCTCGGGTGCGGCCGGCACCGCCGGCGAATGCGGCATCCGCGCCGTGCAGTGGGCGGCCGAGCGCATGAACAAGGAAGGCGGCATCGCCGGCCGCAAGTTCGAGCTGGTGATCGAGGAGGAGACCAACCCCAAGGACACGATCGAGCGCTTCCGGCGTCTCGTGCTGCAGGAGAAGGTCGACGCCGTGCACGGCCTGATCTCGACCGGCGTCAGCCTCGGCGTCGCGCCGGTGGCGGAGGAGGAGCAGGCGCTGCTCGTGATGTGGGACGGTACCACCCAGGACGGCGTCAAGGAGGT
>MKRV01000016.1 GCA_001897995.1 Alphaproteobacteria bacterium 65-37
GGGGTCGGGCCGGTCGCCATCGCGATTGCCCAACCACAGGAAGAAGAACCCCAGGACCAGGAAGGACGGCAGCGCCGGCAGGGCAAGGAACGGCCGGACCGTCCAGTTCCACAGTCCGCCCGGCAGGAGCCGGCGCGTCGAGGCCTGGGTGCTGCCCAGCGACCCCGGGTCGAGGTGCGCCCAGAGGCCGCCCAGGGTGGAAAAGGCCAGGCTGCCCTCCGACCACCAGGTCAGCAGGTCATGCACGACCACTGCGACTGCCAGCGCCAGCAAGAGCCATCCCAGGGCACGAAACGCCGCCATTACACCCCCACCTCTACCCGAAAGCACTTTAGAGCATTGCGCAGCCGTCTGGAATCCGCCGAACGCACAATGCTGAGAGGCTCCGGGGGACGTCGCGGCACCACTGCCCTGGGGAAGGCCGTTGCCCGCGCCGCCCATCACGCTATAAGAGCGGCCGACCGCTCCTGCTTCGGACGACGTGCGACGCAGGATCTGCCGGACAGGTGGCCGAGCGGTTTAAGGCACACGCTTGGAAAGCGTGCGTGGTGTAACAGCCACCGCGGGTTCGAATCCCGCCCTGTCCGCCATCTATCTCGAGAAAATCCAGGAAATACGGGGTCTTTGAGATGGCAGGGCCTGCGTACCCACCATCCTACCCACCTTCTCTTCGTGCATGTGCTGTTTCCTGTTCGAAAGCGGCCGCTTCGGGGGGACATTCCTGACGATCCGATACCTTTGGACAGGATCATCGGTGCCTTCGACCAATCGACCGCCGTGCGCCTCCCCGGTAGGAGGCACGGATGGACCCTGCCTATATCTCGACTCTGGCCGCGTTGACCGGATCAGCAATCGGCGCATTGGCCTCCTTCGCCACCACATGGACCACGCAGGCATCGCAGGCACGCGCTACCCAGCGGGCGCAGGAGCGAGCCCACCGGGACGCGCTATATGGCGAGTTCATACGGGAAGCCTCGCGGCTCTTTGTCGATGCCTTCGAGCATGACCTCCAGGATCCGGCAAAGCTCGTGTCCCTTTATGCAATCGTGAGTACGATTCGCCTCTTTGGTGGACAAGGGCCCCTGCGGGAAGCCGAGAAGGTAATGTCGCAGATCGGCGCGACTTACTTTGCGCCGAATAAGGATGTCCGCCTGTTTGCCGAGATCGCTCCCGCCGGCGAGCTAGATCCGCTGTTCGCCTTCAGCGCGGCGTGCCGGGCCGAACTTCAGTCTCATGGCGACAGGCACCCGCGAAGCTTCCTGCAGACGAAGGGCTGATTTCCGACGCGCCCGCGTGCCGGAGTAGGCGCATCTGCCCAACCGCACAACGAAGGTACGGCCCCGAAGACCGCACCATATCGCTTGCCGATCAGGCAGCCTTGGCGCCCTCGACCGGGTGGATCCAGCGCAAGCCGACCTGGACGCGGTTCCAAACGTTGATCGCGCCGATCAGCAGCGTGAGATAGGCGATCTCGGTCTCGTTGAAATGACCCTTGAGCAGCTCGTAGTCCTCATCGGGCGCGCCGGCGTCTGCAATCCTGGTCAGTCTCTCCGTCCAGTTGAGCGCGGCGCGCTCGCGGGCGGTGAACAACGGCGATTCCCGCCAGGCATTCAGCAGGTGGATGCGCATGTCGGTCTCGCCGTGCCTAACGGCGTCCTTGGCATGCATGTAGATGCAGTAGCCACAGCCGTTGATCTGCGACGCGCGCAGCTTCACCAGCTCGGCCAGGCCATGCTCGAGGCCGCTCTTCTCGATGGCTGCCTCGACGGCGATCATGCCCTTGGTGCCCTCGGGCGCCACTTGGAAGATGTTCATGCGCGGCTTCATCGGACTTCTCCTTGCAGTTGGTTGTGATGGGTGGTGGAAGGTGCGCGCTACCAAGACGGGCGGGCACTCTCGGCACGGGCCGACTGAATGGCCCAGAGGGTCAGAACCGTGCCGATGAGGGCGGGAAAAGTGACGGCGGGAAAATCCCGCGCGAGAGCCGACGGGCCGCAGATGCCGACGGCAACTTCCCAGAAATGGAAGAGTGCGTGCCCCCAGAGCCAGAGCGTCGGCGTCGCCCAGAGGATGACGCGGTGCCCGGGCAGAAAGGCTCCAGCCAGAAACGCAGTGCCTACGAACAGGAAGATCAGCCCTATATCGCGGACGAAGTGCTGGTTGAACGGGCCCGTCGTCGTCACGCCCGGCACCGCCAGGTACCAGGCTTCGGGCAACCAGAGCATGAAGATGCCGTTTGCCTCGGCGGCGACACCGAGAGCGGCTGCAACTCCAAGACAGATTGTCTTCAGCATCATCTGACTCCTCGTCTCCAGAACGGTCGGCCGCTCTGACCTGGCGTAGATCTCGCGAGTCTCGCGGATCTAGGGCACGGTGGACGTTCCACTTTGCCCATCGGGTTACCGCTTCGGCGGCGGCGGCACGTGGGTCAGCCACCAATCGAACTCGGTACCGCCCAGCCGCGCGTTCCCACCGGGCATGAGGGACCCATCGTCGAGCCTGACGCCGAAGTAGAGAGCTTCGGGATCTGCGACGATGCGGCGGGGATCCTTATCGAAGGCGAGGACGCGGCCGACCAACTCGTCGATGGGGAACGATTTCGGTCCGGCGACCTCGATCGTGCCGTTCGCAGGCGCCGTCACGGCGGCCTCGGCCACGGCTGAGGCGACATCCTGGGCAGCCATGGGTTGGAACAGAGCGTGCGGCAGCCGCACCTCGCCGCTGTTGCTCCCCGATTGCGCAATGCTGCGTAGAAACTCGAAGAACTGGGTCGCGTGAATCAGCGTGTAGGGAATCGGAGAAGCCTTGATCTGGCTTTCTTGCGCCTGCTTGGCGCGGAAATAGCCGCTGGCCTGCAAACGGTCCGTCCCGACGACGGAGAGCGCCACGTGATGCGCTACGCCGGCTTTCACCTCGGCCGCGGTCAAGTTCTTTCCAGCCGTCTGGAAAAAATCCATAGCCGCCTTGTCCTCGAAGGACGGCGAATTCGCGACGTCGACCACGACCTGGGCACCGGCAATGGCCGCATCGAGGCCCTCGCCCGTGATCGTGTTCACGCCGGTGTTCGGGGCGGCCGCAATGACCTCGTGGCCTTTGCCCTTCAGGATATCGACGACTTTCGAACCGATGAGACCGGTTCCGCCGATGACGACAATCTTCATGACGACTTCTCCTTGTTGATGTGTTGATGCGCTGATTGGTCAGGTGAGCGCGAGGCCACCGTCGACTCCGATTATCTGTCCGGTGATCCAGCCCGAGCCGGGCTCGGCGAGTCGGACGATCCACCGCGCGACGTCTTCGGGCCGGCCGCGCCGCCCGAGCGGGATCTGCTGCCGCTCCTGATCTTCGACCGCTGCTGCCTGCTCAGACGACAGTCCCATCATCCCGGTCAGCGCCCCCGACTCCGTAGGACCGGCCGCAACGGCATTGACACGAATGCCACCCGGCGCGAATTCGAGTGCCCAACAGCGTGTCAGTTGCTCCAGCGCCGCCTTGCTTGCTGCGTAGTGCGAGAGACCAGCGCCGGGCTTCTGACCGAATGTGCTGGAGACATTGATGACCGCGCCCTTCTCGGCTTCGAGGTAAGGCAGCGCGGCGGCCGTCAGCAGGCTTGGACCGACGACATTCACGGCGAAGATCCCGGTGATGGTCGCGGCACTCGCATCGGCCAGGGGAAGGATCGCGCCCGCTCCGGCATTGTTGACCAGAACGTCCAGCCGGCCCCATCTCTCGACCGCCGTTGCGATCGTCCGCGCGGCGTCCTCGGGCCTCGCAACGTCGGCCACGAACCCTTCTATGTTGGGATGATCCGCGACGGCTTCATCGAGCTGAGCACGACGTCGTGCCGTGATGAGCACCTTCGCCCCTCGCTTCGCACATCCGAGCGCCGCTGCACGGCCAATGCCGGAGCTTCCGCCGGTGACGATGACGACCCTGCCGGTCAGCGTTGACATGGGATTTCCCTTCACTGCGCCGTGGCGGCTTCTTCGATGAGGGAAGCGACCTTGTCGGGGTGCGAGACCATCAGGGCGTGGGACGCGCCGTCGACCGCGACGATCCGGCGGGCCTTCGCTCGTTCCGCCATGAACTTCATGACGGCGGCCGGAATGTTCTGATCGGCCGAACTATAGATCACGTAGGATGGCAGGCGCTTCCAGGCGGGGTCGACCGCGCGCTCGGCGAGAGCCGTTTCCTTCACCGGCCGCTGCGTCGCCGCCATGAGGGCTGCCTGCGGGATTGGCAGATCCGCCGCGAACTGCGCCTGAAACTTCGCCGGCGCGATGTAGAGGTCGTGGCCACCGCCCAGCAACGCGACCGGAACCAGCGCATCGCCGAGGGTACTGCCGGGAAACCTAGCCGACAGGTCCAGGCTCGACTCGCCCGCATCAGGCATGAAGCCCGCGACATAAACCAGCGCCCTGACATTGGGATTGCCATTCGCCGCCTCGGTGATGACGGAACCGCCGTAGGAATGGCCGACCAGGATCACCGGAGACCCGATCGCTTTCACGACGGCGGAGACGTTGCCGGCGTCGCCTGCGACGCCACGCAGTGGATTGCCAGCGGCGATCGCCCGGTATCCGCGCGTGCCGAGCGCGGCAATGACGCCATTCCAGCTCGACGACTCCGCGAAGGCGCCGTGCACCAGCACAATCGTCGGCAGGGGCTGCACGGCCGGCGACTGTGCCTCGGCATGAGTTGCCAGTCCGGCGGCAGCGGCCACAGACGCAACCAAGAGCAGCTTTCGCATTTCACCTCCTCGACGGCCTGACCGGCCAACGGGGCTGAGAATGGTCGAAGGCGTTCTGCGCACCCATTCATCCGAGGAATCGGTGAGCTAATCCCACGGTGTAGTCCGACCATACCTTCCGGCGGATGGTTCGCTCGCGGCGCAGGAGCGCAAATGCTCGCCAGAGCGACGCATCACGCGCACCGCTCGTCACTCGCACAAGGAATCACGAAATGCCTACGACCAAGGGATCACTGGCGATGTCCACCATGCTGGCGCCTTCACCTCGCCTCGAAGCCAAGACCCAGAGTTTTATCGACAGTCTCGCCAATGCCCCTCCTCTCTTCACGCTGCCCCCCGAAGCTGCCCGCGCCGCTCTGGTCTCGCTGCAGGCCCAGACTCCGGTGCCTCTGCTCGACGTGTCGCGCCAGGATCGGATCCTCATGGTCGGACCTGCTGGCAAAACCAATATTCGCGTGGTGCGCCCTGCGGACGTGAAGGGCACGCTGCCGGTCGTGGTCTATATCCATGGCGGAGGCTGGGTCCTGGGCGACACGTCAACGCATGATCGCCTGATCCGCGAGCTGGCGGTGGGCGCGAATGTCAGCATCGTGTTCGTCGACTACGATCGCTCTCCCGAGAGTCGCTTCCCCGGGGCGATCGAGCAGAGCTACGCCGTGCTGAACCACGTCGCGGGGTTCGCCGACGAGTTCGGCGGCGATCCGGAGCGTATCGCCATCGCCGGCGACAGCGTCGGCGGCAACATGACGACCGTCATGGCAATGATGGCCAAGGAGCGAGGCGGCCCCACACTTGCCGCCCAGCTCATGTTCTATCCGGTGACGGACGCCTCGATGTCGACCCATTCTTTCTCGGAATTCGCCAACGGACCCGGCCTGACCGCGAAGGCGATGTCGTGGTTCTGGGCTCAGTACATGCCGGAAGCGGCCGCTCGCCACGACATCCATGCCTCTCCGCTGAATGCCTCGCTCGAACAGCTCCGTGGCCTTCCGCCTGCTCTCCTCCTGGTCGGCGAGAACGATGTGCTTCGAGATGAGGGCGAAGCCTACGCCCGGCGGCTGGCGCAGGCCGGTGTCGAGGTGACGTCCATTCGTTACAATGGGACGATTCACGACTTCATGATGCTCAATCCCATCGCCGAAACGCCGGCAACGCGTGCTGCCGTCGCGGAGGCCTGCCGGTACCTGCGTGTAGTGTTCGCCCGAGGGTGATTGAGCATGGGCACGGCGGGGCGGTCGTCCATCCCGCCGGTCGCCTACCGCAGACATCGTCAGACATCACTCCTGCGCCTGCAACTTGGCTTTCGGACCGATGGTCCCTTCCTGGATGGCCGGAAGGGCGAAGGAAAAGTGCGCCCCACCCCCGGGCTGGTTGACGGCCCGGATGTACCCTCCATGCGATCTGATGATGGACTGGCAGATCGCAAGGCCGATGCCGACACCGCCCGATTTGGTCGTGAAGAAACTCTCGAAGACACGTTCCAGCGCTTCGCTGGCGATACCGGGGCCGGAATCGCGGACCGAGAGTTCGACCGAGTCGCTGTCGACGGCCGCGACGGAGACGCTGATCCGTCGGTCTGTCCCGTCCCCCTGCGAGATCGCCTGTATGCTGTTCACGAGCAGGTTGACGATCACCTGTTGAAGCTGCACGCGATCTCCAAGCACCATCGGCAGTCCCGGCGCCGCATTGATCGACCAGGCGATGCCCCGGGACTCGATTTCATGCCGCACGAAGGCCAGCGCCTCCTCAGCCACTTCGTGGAGGTTGAGCATGTTCCGCTCGGGTTCCTTGCGCGCCGCCAGGCTTCGGATGCGTTGGATGATGTCGTTCGCTCGATAGGCGCTCGACACGATCCGGTTCGTGAGGTGCTTGACCTTGCTTACATTCAGGTCACCGCGCTCCAACCAGAGAAGGCAGGTTTCGGCATTCGTGACAATGGCCGCAAGCGGCTGCTTCACCTCGTGAGCGATAGAAGTGGCAAGCTCGCCCAGGGTTGAAATCCGGGCCGCATGAGCATAGTCCGCCTCGAGACCCTGGAGCCGAGCCTCGGTGCGCAATCGTTCGGTGATATCGAGCATGGTGATGAACGTCATGTCGAGTTGCTCGGGCGGCGTGGAGTAGGTCACCGAGAACACCACGTCCCTCACCCGGCCATCGAACGTGAGGACCTTGGTCTGTTCGACATAGTTACGTCGCCCCTCGAAGTGGGCGGTCATGACACGCTTCGCCATGTCGGGCGTTGCGGTGAACAGATAGCGGACCGGGCGAATGAGGTCCGCCGCGCTTCGGCCGCCGAACAGCGCCACAGCCTCGCGATTGACCTCCGTCACCCGGACGACGTCTTTGGCCAGCTCGACCAATTCGGCATGGGCGTCGAGGAAGGCCGCAATATCGGTCACGCCCTCCGACCTCAGCCGGCCGAAGACCTCGCCTGCCGCGCGCGCATCGACCTGCCAGAGCGCGGTCGGCATGTGATGGATCAACTTGCGATAGCGATCCTCGCTGGCATGCAATTCCCAAGCGGAACGATCGTCGCTCAGGATGCCGTTGATCATGAGGTAGATGGTGTTGGCGCGACTTTGATCCAGGGAGCGCCAGGCCGCGACGGAGGCGTTGCGGAGAAGGCCTTCGGCCTGCAGGGCGCGGGTCTGCGTGATCCGCCATGATTGCTGTGCCACTACCGTCGCCAGCAGCTCCACCAGAATAGGACGGCATTGCGCTGGCCAGAAATTCAGCATCGGCTGCGCCAGCATGGTCATGCGGTCCGCATTGCCACCGAAGAGGCGTACCGCCTTGTCGTTAACGTTGACGATCCGGCAGCGCGCGAGCAGTTGGTCCAGCCGACCGGGATCCTGGGCGAACGGCGATCCCATATCGTCACCAGCAGGCACAACGATCCGCTCCAGGTCGTCACGCACCTCGGCGACATCGAGTTCCCAACAAGCCGCCGTGGCACGATGCGGCTCGGCGAGTCCGGCATGGCCTATCTTCGCCACACCGAGACTGATGCCCTTGCCAAACTCCACGATGTCGTGTGGCAGGCCCGACGTCTGATATCGGACCGTCTGCCTGACCGATGTGGTAATCGGCGCCCCGGCGGCGGTTTGCCGGCGGATAGGGCCTTGCCACGTGCCCTCCCGCAGCAACTGCCGCCAGTGACCTTCTTCCAGATCGTGTCCCGAGAAGACTTCGTCCAGCCGATGGCCGACTACTGCCAGGGCCGGCCAGCCATAGATCGCTTCGGAAGCAGGGTTCCAGTACCGGATGACGCCTTCCGGATCGCAGACGATGACACTCTCCGAGGCCAGGTCGGCTAGTCCCGTCTCGGTACCGGCGCCCACAGTGCTCTCGCCTGCCGAGGCTGGCGTATCTCGCTGATGGGAAAGGTCCTGGTTGTGCAACATCTCGTCACCCCCTGCTCGCGACGGGGAAATCTCCGGATCGCGATCGCTTGATGAATCCGTTCACAGACACAGGCGCAGAACCCTCAGGTAGCTGGCACTACAGCACTAACGCCGCGTTCAGATGCCGGGTCAGGAGCTCTTCGCTCACCGGCTTGGTCAGATATGCAAAAGCGCCACCTGCGATCGCTTCCGACTGGCTTTCCACTTCCGTCGACGAAGTGATGACGATCACCGGGAGCCGCGATCCACGAGCCTTCAGCTCCTGGATCAAGCCCATGCCGCTCATCCCTGGCATGCGCAGGTCCGTAATCAGGCAGTCGAACGTCCCCGGCGAATAGGCCGCGAGAAACGATTCCGCCCGCTCGAAGGTGCGGCAATCCATGGACAGGACCTGAAGAAGCTCCGACAGGGCGTCTCGCATTGCTTCGTCATCGTCGACGACCGCAATCACGGGGAGGCTAGGCAAACCGATGATCCTCGTTGATGAGGCTCGCACGAGCCCGATTGATGCTGCCTGATTGTGTTCCGGTGCTCAGATACGATGTTCGGCCGGCCGATCGGCCCGCAATTGGGCCGGCAACGCCTCCCAGGCGCGGACGAGTTCTCCGACCGACGTCGTCTGCATCTTCCGCATCATGTTGGCGCGATGGACCTTCACCGTGATCTGACTGATCCCGAGGTCGAACGCGATCTGCTTGTTCAAGCGCCCGCGCGCCACTTCCTTCATGACCTGGCGCTCGCGCGTGGTCAGCGTGCCGAAGCGACTTGCTTGAGTCCTGGCGATACGGGTCACAGCACGCTGGGCGATGTCGCGCTCGATTCCGAGCTTGACCGCGTCCAGCACCGCCTGGCCTCGCACAGGCTTCGTCAAGAAATCGATCGCCCCTGCCTTCATTGCCTGGACGGTCATGGGAATATCGCCATGGCCGCTGACGAAGATGACGGGCTTCGCATCGCCACTCGAGGCCAGTTGGCTCTGGAGATCCAATCCGCTCAGGCCGGGCATACGCACGTCCAGGATGAGACAACCGGGCCGATCGGGCAGATCCGCCTCGAGCAGCTTGCGGGTCGAGCCAAAACTGACCGCATCCAGCTCCACCGATTCCATCAATTCGACGAGAGCCAGCCGAACAGCCTCGTCATCGTCGACAATGATGACAAGCGGTGCTTCCGCGCCGGAAGGCACCATTCCAGGCACGAGCCGCGCCTCACCGCTGCCCTGTGACCGCACAGCGCGAGCCAATCCATGGTCGGCTTTCCATGACGAGATTGGCCGGCTTTCCGAAAGAGCTTCCGTATACCCGGGCATAGCACGTCCTCATCGTAGGATGGCCCGCATTGGCGGAACTCGCGCGGCGAGTCGGGCGGGCTGGAGGATGGAACCTTAGGGAAGCAGCCTGCCGAGGTCGCTAACGAGCTTGCTAAGACTTGCTAAGGCGACAACGTACGAGCACTCACGCCTCCGGCACCGCAAGCAGCCTCAGCCCGCGATGCATGCGGTCATGACAGGCGAGATAGGTCGGATCGTCGGAGAAGACCTGCGCACGCAGGTGATCAATCGTGAGATCGAAACCGCCCATCGCCTCGCACCATGAATCGAGCGTCCGGCGCGCCTCGATCAGGCGACCGGCATGAGCGAGCGCGGCGACCAGAAAGGTCATGGGATAGACGAGGCTCGGGCACAGGTCAGTGCCCTGCACGAAATACGGGATCGCGAGTTCGTCGCGCCCATGCCAGAAATGATACTGCCCCAGGAAGTGGTGCCAGAGGCCAACGCCCCGATCGCGCGGACAAAGCGTCAGCGCATTTTCGAGCGGCGTGCGCATCTCCTCGAGCTGCCCCGTCAGGAAGTGAATATGGCCGACATAGGCCAGACACTCCGCATCGCAGGGATCCAGGGACAGCCCACGCTGAAACGCTGTAAGGGCTGCTTCGAACAAGCCCTGCCGCAACCTGACATACCCGCGACAGAACCAGGCTCGCGGCCAGTCCGGTACTCGCGCGACCGCCAGCATCGAAAGTTCGTCAGCACGGCGCACCTCAGGCACCATGGCGGCATTCGCGCGCGAGGCACGGAGATCGGTGGTTGCGCGGATGTTGCCCGCGACGATCGCATAGGCCAGTCCCGCCATTGCCGAAGCGTTCAGCGGATCATCGACCAGCGCCTGTTCGAAACGCTGCCTCGCCTCGTCGAGGTCCTGGTGGACCAGCAGGCCCCGGTTGAGAGCGCTCCAACCCCGAAAGACCGATTGGGCGACGCTCGCGGCGCCCTCCAGTTCGGGAGGCCGGGCCGCTTCGCGGTCGACCAGCTCCGTGACGACGCCATGGCACAACCGGCTCGCGATCTCGCTCTCAATCGCGGCGAGCCCGACATGCCGATGCTCGAACCGGTCCGCCCAGATTGTGGCGCCGCTCGATGAATCGTCGATCATCACGACGACCTGCGCATCACGATGGCCCGGCCGCACCGCGGTACGAAGCACGTAGCGGGTAGCCGGCTCGCCTGAAGCCGGCGCCTTCCCCGCCGCCGCATCATCGAGACTGTCGCTTTCGGCCGGCATCCCGACCACCACGAAGCCCGGTATGCGGGACAGGTGAACGGCGAAGTGCCGGCGAATCTCGGCCGCGAATGTCCGCGACTTGTCGTCATTCGGCAGGCACTGGACAGGGGAAACAAGGATGGACATCCCGTGCACGACCGGCCGGCCCGCCGGCGTCACGACGTCGATCAGCCCGCCGGGCTCGCCCTGAGTGATCTCGACCGGCATGACGAAACGATAGCCGCGCCCGTGTTCGGTGCGGATGTAGCGATCAGGATCGCCGTCCGTGCGCAGCACGCGGCGCAGCGCGGCTATGTGCACGGTGAGATTGTTTTCCGCAACCACCCTATTGCCCCACGCGGCCTGCAGAAGATCGTCCTTCGAGACGAGTTCCCCCACACGCCTGAGCAACAGCATCAGTAGATCCGTCGCCCGGGAATTCAGCACCACCAGGTCGCCCTGCCTCTCGAGGCGGCGACTTAGCGTATGGAAGACGAACGGGCCGAAGGCGAAACTCGAAGGTTCCCCCATGAAATCGATCCAATTAGCAGATTTTAGCAAGTCTATCGCAGCTTCTCTCGACTACACCATAGAGAGTAGCGGGAGAACGGTCAGCTGCTCGCGAGGCGAACGATGAATGACGAATTGCAGATCAGGTCCCTGATGCGCACGGACCTGCCCGAACTGCTGCGGCTGATGGACGGCATCGTAACTTACGAGCGCGGGACGGGATTCCGGCTGACAGAAGCTGAATTGTTACGCCGCGGGTTTGGCGATCGACCCGAGTTCGGAGCCTTCGTCGCCGATCGCGGCGACGGCCGACTCGGTGGCATGGCCGTGCACTACGAGATTCCGTTCATGCACACGTTGCAGCCATTGCTGATGATGAAGTGGCTGTTCGTCGATCCCGACCTGCGCAGCGCAGGCGTCGGCAGGCTATTGATGCAGCGCATAGCACGCTACGCGCGGGAAACAGGCCACGACAAATTCTGCTGGTTCGTGCTGAAGGACAATGCGCGTGCCCAGGCATTCTATCACGGCGTCGGTGCAACGCCTGACCCGGAATGGGATCGCTGGGTGCTCGGAACCGACGCGATAGCGCTTCTTGCGAATGACGAGAAAGGGCCAGCCGGCAAAGCGTACGGCTGATCGGTTCGCCGAGCGCAGCTTCGAAGCTGCGCCCGGTTCGGCCTTAGGCGCGCGGGGGCTCAGTAGTCCCAGAAGACCGGGACCCAGCGGAATGCATCGCCATCGACCGCCACCCGACCGACGGACGGAAACGGCAGATGGGTGGCCACCAATTGCTCGCCCGAAGCTGCCAGTTCCTGCAGCAGCCGAATCCGGACGCGCGCCGATTCCTCGGGATCGTGTTCGAAGCCGTTGTACCAGTCAGGATGATCGAATCCGACCGCGAATATGGCGTCGCCGGCGAACGTCAGGGCCTCGCCGCCAGAGGCGATGCGGACGACGCTGTGACCCGGCGTGTGGCCGCCGGTGCGACGGACGACTACTCCTGGCGCTACCTCGTGCTCCTCATCGAATTGCCGGAGTTGGTTGCTGTAGGCCTTCGCGAACCGATTGGCGGCAGAACGAAGGGCGTCGGGAAAACCGGGCGGCATATGGACATGGCTGAAGTCGGGCGACTCCCAGAACTTGACCTCGGCGGCCGCCACGTGGATCCGCAGGTCCGGACGAAGCTGCTCCTTGAAGTCGTCCTCGAGGAGCCCGCCAATGTGATCCATGTGCATGTGGGTGAGAACCACATCTGTTACGGAGGCGAGGTCGATCCCGGCGGCCTGCAGACGTTGGGGCAGCTTCCCGGCCCGTGACAGGTTCAGGTTCGGGTCGGCCCCCAGCCCGCTATCGACAAGGATAGTCTGATTGCCGCTCCGGACCACGAGCACGTTGAGCGCCCAGTCGAAAGCGTCCGGCGGCAGGAACATGTCGTTCAGCCAGGTCGCGCGCACGGCGGCGCCGACATTGTGTCCCAGCATCTCGGTTGGAAGCGGTAGCACGCCGTCGCTGATCACCAGTACGTCTACCTCGCCGATTCGCACGGCGTAGCGCGACGGAACCAGCTCTTCAGTGCCCTGCCTACCGGGGTGTGGTGCGATATCCAAGCTCATATCTGTCTCCTTCTGATCACCGCTCTACACACGGCTCGACGAGGCTACGGGCAGCCGTCCGTGCGATCGATTGGGTCGAGGGATAGGGCGAGCGATACCTTGATTTAGATCCTGTTCGTCATGCGGGGAGGCATCGGCCACGCCTATCGGGACGCTGAGACCGACGGCTGGCGCGACCAGTCAGGCAGAGACCGCCGCAGCAAGGAGCGCTGAGAACGGTGTTGCACGCTTGCGGAAGATCACGGTCCCGCGACCTGGACACTGAGATCGAGATGCGCGACGGTGTCAACGTGGGCGACCGCGTGATACTCAACCTAGCTGTCGACTTGCGCGACGACGATCGCGTCAACGTGGCGCCCAGCCTGGCCCTTCCATAGCCCACGTAGGCAGCGGCAGCTTCGTCTTCTGGGCACGACGACGAGGACTACCTCGTCGACCACTTGATCACCGTCCTTCTTGCTCTGGGGCGAGCAAGCGATCCTCACGCCTAGAAGATCAGGTCAGGAATACGAAAGAGCCGGTCAGCGCGTAAAATTCCCTGTTTTGAACCTAAATCTCCCCTGTTCTGACCTCAGATACTCCCTGTTCTAGTCAACGCCGTTGCAGAGCAACATTGCAGTAAAACGCTGACGCTGCCGGCGTTCTGGGCATCATCTCCAGCGGCGGCTGGTCGGGAATCCCTGTTAAATTCGCTGCTTGCAGGGAATTTCCGTGGAGAAAGGTTCGTGGTGGACTGCACTCACCGCCATCTTGGCCAGCATGGCCAATTTGTCGAATGGCTTTCCGCCGATCGCCATCGATTCTCCTCTGCATCCCTATCCCAGCGCTCGCTGGTTCGTCCCGGCCAGCCTTCACCCACGAAAGCGCAGAGTCTCGACGAACAGGCTGAAAGCGGCGGACGCGTGCCGCCGGTGTGGATAGTAGAGGTGATAGCCCGGCAGGTCGGGCGTGAACTTGTTCAGCACGCGCGTCAGCCGTTTGGCATCGAGATGAGGCTGAACCTGATCGAGCGGCAGATAAGCAAGGCCATGCCCGTCGAGCGCCGCGTCGAGGATCAGGTCTATGGTGTTGAGGACCAGCGGCCCGTCGATCCGTACCCGCGTTTCGCGCCCGCCGCGTATCAGCCGCCAACCATTCAGCGTGCCGGATGTCGGTAGCCGCAGATTGACCGCTCGATGGTCAATGAGTTGCCCTGGCGACGCCGGGACCGGGTGCAGTCGAAAATAACCGGGCGACCCGACGATCGCCATCGGGGTGTCCGGTCCAATCCGCAGGGCAATCATGTCCTTGGCGATGTCTCCTCCCAACCGGACCCCCGCGTCGAAGCGGTCGGCGACGACATCGGCCAGGCCGTAGTCAATGGTGATCTCGACCGTGATATCCGGGTTGTCGGGAAGCAGCCGCTTCATGGCTGGAACGATGATCGTCTTGGCGGCATGCTCGACGGTGGTGATACGGATCGTGCCTGAAGGCCGATCGCGCAGGTCTCCAAGCGAGGCGACCGCAGTGTCCAGATCGTGCAGCATCGGTCCGAGTGTCGCGATCAGTCGTTCGCCGGCCTCGGTCGGGGCTACGCTACGTGTCGTGCGCGACAGCAGCCGCATGCCTAGCCGCTCCTCGATCCGCCGCACGATCTGGCTGAGCGCAGATTGCGCCATGCCGAGGCGAACGGCCGCCTTGGTGAAACTGCGCTCCTCGGCGACCACGACAAAAGCCGCCAGATCGGCGATTTCGTCTCGCCGCATTCATCACCTCAATGATAAGCCCAATAAGGATTACCTGCCTAATCCACGCAATCTTTCTGGCCTAGGTTACGCCCATCGGCAAGGCTCGAACCGCGATGGTCTTCGCACCGGGCCGCTAGGCTTCAACAATGGAGGCTGGAAATGGGCAAGATCAGCTTCGCCAACTCGAACAACAACACGATCACCATGTCGGCGGTCATCAATTTCCCCGACGGCTTCGACGAGAGGAAGAGCTATCCGGTCATCGTCGTGTCGCATCCGGGCGGCGGCGTGAAGGAGCAGACCGCCGGCATCTACGCCAGGAAGCTCGCCGGGGAGGGTTTCATCACGATCGCCTATGACGCCTCCTATCAGGGCGAAAGCGGTGGCGTGCCGCGCCAGCTCGAAAACCCCCATATCCGCACAGAGGACGTCAGCGCAGTCATCGACTACCTCACCACGCTGTCTTATGTCGACAAGGCGCGGATCGGCGCGATGGGCATCTGCGCCGGTGCCGGCTATACGGCCAATGCCGCGATCCAGGATCGTCGCATCAAGGCGATCGGCACGGTCAGCGCAGTCAACATCGGTTCGATGTTCCGCAACGGCTGGGAGAACAACGTCAAGTCGATCGACGCGCTGCCCTATGTCGAGGCCGGCTCGAATGCCCGCACCTCGGACGCCGAAGGCAATGGATACGCCACGATGCCGCTCGCGCCGCTGACCGAAAAGGACGCGCCGAACGAGGAGCTTCGCCAAGCCTGGGAATATTACCATACGCCCCGTACCGAATGCGCGAGTGCGCCAGGCTTTGCGACGCTGCGCAGCCTGAACCAGATCATCACCTTTGACGCCTACCACATGGCCGACGTCTATCTCAGCCAGCCGATCCAGATCGTCGCTGGCAGCGTCGCAGGCAGCAAGTGGATGAGCGACGACCTGTTCGACCGTGCCGCCAGCACCGACAAATCCTTCCATATCGTCGAGGGTGCAAATCACATGGACCTCTACGACGGCCAGAAATTCGTCGATGAGGCCGTTTCGGTCCTGGCACCCTTCTTCCGGACGAGACTCTCGGCCGACGCTGCCATGACACGAGCCGCCGAGTGACAGAGATACGGAAGCAACTGGGACGCAGCGCTCCACCTCCAAAGGAGACACACATGGAAACCGCCAGCATTCGCAATCCCGGCATGTATTGGGATATCGCCGCCAACATTCACTTCCCGCCCGACTTTGATGCCAGCAAGCGCTATCCGGCGGTGGTTTCAAACCACCCCATCGGTAGCTGCAAGGAGCAGACATCTGGCAATGTCTATGGTGCAGCGCTGGCCAAGGCCGGCTTCGTCGTCATCGTGCCCGACGCCAGCTTCCAGGGCGGCAGCGGCGGTGAACCGCGCTGGATCGAAGATCCCGAGCAGCGGGTGAAGGATTATCGCGACGTCATCGACTACACGCAGTCTCTGCCTTATGTCGACCCTGACCGAATTGGCATCCTCGGCATGTGCGGCGGGGGCGGCTACTCGATCAAGGCGACGATCATCGACAAACGGATCAAGGCGTTGGTCAGCATCACCGGCGTCAACTTCGGGCGCCTGATGCGCGAAGGATTCAGCAATTTCGATCCAGTCGGCGCGCTCGAAGACATGGCCACCCAAAGAACCGCCGAGAACGGCGGGGCAGACGAGCGGATCAACATCTTCCTGCCCGCCAGCGTCGAGGAGGGCAAGGCCGCCGGTATCACCGACATTGATGTGCTGGAGGCGACCGACTACTACCGCAACCGTTGCCCGGCCAAGGGATCGGGTACGCGGATGCTGGTCTCACACGCCGCATCGGCAGTTGCGTGGGATGCTTTTGCCTTCGCCGAAACGCTGCTGACTCAGCCGATGATGGTGGTGTTCGGTGACAAGCCTGGCGGCTTTGGTGCCTACCGTGACGGCATGGAAATCTATGGTCGCGCCGCCTCGAAGAACAAGGAAATGGTCGTGATCCAAGGCTGGTCGCATTACGACCTCTATGACAATCCAGTGCCTGTCGGCCTCGCGCTCGAAAAGCTGGTGCCGTTTCTCAAACGACACCTGAACGAAGCCGGGAGTACAGGACAACGCAAGGCGGCCGA
>MKRV01000017.1 GCA_001897995.1 Alphaproteobacteria bacterium 65-37
AAAACAGAATATGTTTCCTCAGTTAATCTGATTTCACGAAGTAACTGGAAAGAGTTGGGAGGCGAACTATATCTCCACCAGTAGGTACCAATTCGTAACTTCGGGTTTTTTCCAATGACCACTCCCGCAAGCGACGTTTCCGTCGCCAGCCCTCCCGCCTCCAAGGCCAAAGCCAAGGAGAGCGTGACCTGTCCCATGGACTTCATCCTGCGCATGCTGATGGGGCCCTGGACGACATACATCCTCTACAACCTGCGCACGCACGGCCCGCAGCGCTTCGGCGAGCTGAAGCGGCGCGTCACCGGCATCTCGGCCAAGATGCTGACCGAGCGCCTGCGGACCCTCGAAGGCGCGTCGCTGGTGAAACGCGACTACGAGGCGACCATCCCGCCCAAGGTGACCTACTCGCTGACCCAACGCGGCCATGAGCTCGACGACGTCATGGGACGCCTCGCCGAGATCGGCACGCGCTGGGAAACCGAGGATGCTGCCAATCGCGCGATGCGCGCGGCCGCCGCCGAGCTGAAGGCGGCGGAGTAAGGCTTCATTGGACCACGGGTCTCCAGACCCGCGGTCCAAAAATGAGTCGCAGCAAGCGGAGTATGGACGCCTTCGGAATAGATCCAGGATGAGGTCCACGATCTGCGACGTGGCCGTCCTGGGTGACGGGCCGATGGCCCTGGTTGCCGCAACCGCCGCAGCCGTCGCGGGTGCTGATGCGCTCCTGTTGGGCGCAGAGGGCGTCGACGAAGATATTCTGCTCGCCGCCATCCTAGCCGAGCAGGCACGACGAACCGGCGTGCGGCGCCTCGCCCACTGCGATGTCCAGCGGGTCGTCCGTCGCGGCCGATCGTTGGTGGCCGTCGTCTGCGAGCACGCGCAAATCGAAGCCCGCTTTTTCATCGATGCGTCGGAACGCTGCGAGGTCGTCGCCAAGGCCGGCATCCCGGCGAGGGCCCTGCCTGTGTACGAACCGTCGCCGGACCGCGAGTACATCGACACGATCGCGGTCTACGACACAGCGAGCGGCCGCTGCGCCCTGCCCTACGGCGCGACACTGATCCCGGCGCTCGACAATGCGCTTACCGTGCCGCGCGGCGACGCAGTGCCGGCCGGCTTGGCGATCGCGGGCGCCCATGCCGTCGGTGTGGCAGCGGCATTGCTTGCCGCCTCCGGCCAGCCGGCCGCGGCCTTCGATTCCGCGACCTTGCGCGAACGGCTGAGGGACGACGGCGCGCGGCTTTGAGCCCTACTTCTTGGAGATGCCCCAGAAGGTCGTGATCGGCGGCGGCACCGGCCGGGTCTCGACGTTGGTCCGTACCGCCGACACGCTGAACCATTCGCCGAGCGGCACGTGGGTCACCACCTGCAAGGCGTGGCGCTGCACTTCCTCGGCCACCGCCTTCTTCTCGGCTTCGCTGTTGGCAGCCACGAACTTGTCGCGCAGCTTCTCCAGCGCCTCGTCGCACGGCCAGCCGGCGCGGGCCTTGTCGCAGGTAGCCGCGAGGAACGGCGTCATCAGGGGATCGAGGATGTCGACCTGCGCCCAGCTCGTGCCGAAGGCGTTCCAGCCGCCCTGGCTCGGTGGATCCTTCTTGGCGAGCCGCGCATTCATGCTCTGCCAGTCGATCGGCTGGACATCGACCTTGAAGCCGGCGCGCTCCAGCTGCGCCTTGGCGACCGGCGCGATCTGCTTGATGACACCGAGGTCGGTGGGCTGCGGCATCACCACCACGGTGCCGTCGTAGCCCGCTTCCTTCAGGAGCTCGCGCGCCTTGGCAGCGTTGCCCTCGACCAGCCCGTCCATGCCGGCCGTGGTGGCAAGCGGCGAGTCGCAGGTGAACATCGCCTTGCAGACGCGGTAGTAGCGCTTGTCGCCGACATTGGCCTGCAGCATCTCCTCCTGGCCCAGCGCATAGGCCGCGGCCTGGCGGATCTTCTGGTTGTCGAAAGGCGGGTGCAGCCAGTTCATGCGGAAGACGTACTGGTTCGACGTCCTGCCGCGGATCAGGCGGACGTTCTTTTCCTTCTCCAGGATGCCGAGCTGGTCGTGAGCGACGCCCTCGATCATGTCGATCTCGCCATTCAGCAGGGCATTGAGCTGCGTCTCGGCATCGGCGATCGCCAGCCATTCGACGCGGTCGACCTTCACGACCTTGCCGCCGGCCAGGCCCGACATCGGCTCGGAGCGCGGCTTGTACTTGGGGTTCTTGACGTAGACCAGCTTCTCGCCGGGCTTCCATTCGTCCTTCTTGAAGACGAAGGGACCGGAGCCGATGTAGGTGTCGATCTGCTTGAAGGCGTCGGTCTCGGCGACCTTCTTGGGCATCATGAAGGGCACCGTCACCGACGGCTTGCCGAGCGCCGACAAGAGCGGCCCGAACTTCTGCTTGAGCACGATCTGGAAGGTCGTGGGGTCGACCGCCTTGTATTCCTGAACGGAGGCAGCGAGCTTCTGGCCCATTGCGTCGCGCGCCGACCAGCGCTTCAGCGAGGCGATGCAGTCCTCCGACGTGACCGGCGTGCCGTCGTGCCACTCCAGCCCGTCGCGCAGCTTGAAGGTCCAGGTGAGGCCGTCGTCGCTGGTCGTCCAGCTGTCGACCATCTGCGGCTTGACCTGCAGGTTCTCGTCGACCGCGAACAGCGTGTCGTAGAGCATGTAGCCGTGATTGCGCGTGATATAGGCGCCGCTCCAGATCGGATCGAGCGCCTTCACGTCGGAGTGCATCACGACTTTAAGGGTCTGCGCCGATGCGGCCGAGGCCACTGCAAGTGTTGCAAGAGCGGCGACGGTACTCACGAAACGACGCATATCAAACCTCCGACGATGAGGACGGAAGTCTAGGTCAGTCGGTTGGCGCGTGTCACCCGGAGTGAAGCGATGTCTGTCATCGCGCACCGTGTCGAAGCTTCACGCTCTCATTCTCCTCTCCCCCTTGGGGGAGAGGCTGGGTGAGGGGGATACTTCAACACGCACACCTTCTCCGTCGCGTGCACCCTCACCTCCCCCATGCTTCGCATGGGTCCCCTTCCTCTCCCGTTACACGGGAGAGGACGTTTCAGTGCTACCCCAACGCCAGCTTGTAGACACGCGCCGCTGTGCCCGAAAAGAGGGCAGTCTTTTCCGCACTCGACGCACCAGCGGCCAGTCGCTTGAAGGTGTTCCACAGCACGCCGTAGCCCGACGTGATCTTGTCGACCGGGAAGTTGCTCTCGAACATGCAGCGGTCGGCGCCGAAGATCTCGATCGTGGTCTCGACCCAGGGCTTGAAGGCGGCGGCCAGTTCGGTCGATCCCGGCGGCGTCGGCCGTTCGTAGAAATCGAACCAGCCCATCGCCATGCCGAGCCCGCCCACCTTCACCGTCACGTTGGGCCGGCGGGCCAGATCGGCCATGGATTTCTTCCAGGTCGCGAACACTTCGTCGTGGCGGCTGGCATAGGAGGCATAGCCCAGCGGGCCGCCGACATGGTCGAGAACGATCTGTGTATTGGGAAACGCCGCCGCCAGATCGGCCACTTCACCGAGCTGCGGATGATAGGTCCAGCTGTCGAAGCTGAGGCCGCGGCGGTCGAGTTCCTTGAAGCCCTCGCGCCAGGTCGCATCGGCCATCAGGCCGGGAGTCGGGTTGGTGCGCACCGGCCGGATGCCGGGATCCTTGTCGAGGCCGGTCTGGTAGCGGATGCCGCGAAAACGGCCGTTGCCGGCCGCGATCTGCGCGTCGAACACCGCGCCGGCGCGGGCGCCCAGCCGCAGATCGACATGGCTCACGATGCCGGCGCAGGCGCGCAGATTGCCGTAGAGGCCGCTTGCGCTCATGGCGGCGACGCCGTTGGCGAACTCGGTCTCGCCGAGGCAGCGCAGCTCGGCCGGCCCCTCCTTGCGGTACATCGAATGGCAGTCGACGAACACCGTCGCCACGATGTTGTGGCCGGTCTGCGTGTCGGCCAGCAGGTCGTGGAACAGATAGTCGTTGCCGGCGCGCTGCCAGAGGTGATGGTGCGGATCGACGATCGGCAGCGCCGGCTCCAGTGCCTCCTCCGTCACCTTGGCCACCCAGGCGGGATTTGGATCGATGACGTTGCCGAGCTTGGGAGATCCGGTCATGGCGTTTCCTTCTTCTTGAATTGCGCTCCACAAACAGTGTCATCCCGAGCGTAGCGAGGGACCTTTGCTGATCAGTAAAGGTCCCTCGCTGCGCTCGGGATGACACCGCGTTTGTCACCTAAAGAACAGGCTCTTCGCCGATCATCGAGACGTGCGCGGAGACCACCTTCCAGCCGACGTCGGGAAAGCGCACCCAGGTCTGGCTCTGCCGGCCGGTCATCTCCTTGCCGCGCACCTTGTAGACCAGGTTCACGGTGGCGATGTCGCGGCCGAGCGTCAGGATATCGACGCGATAGCGCTTCTCCTTGGTGCCGGGCCCCGGCGGGCGGGCCATGCGATGGGCGTGGATGCGGTCGAAGCCGTAGCCGTGCTCGTTGTTGGCGAGACGGATCGTGTGCGGGCTGTTCCAGAAGGTGGCGTCGAGCACGTCGACGTTCTTGTCGATCAGCGCCTGCTCGTAGCGTTCGAACAGCGCACTCACTTCGGCGACGATTTCGGGGAGGTTGGGCGTCAGATCCTTCGCAGACTCAGGTGTCACGGTCTCTCTATCCTATCGGGCTCCCGCCAGGGCACGCGCCACGGCGACGAGGCTCGCGTCGCTGCCTCTCGCGCCGATGATGGACAGACCCACCGGCAGGCCGTCAACCGTCGCGCCCGGGAGGCTGACCTGCGGATGGCCGGCCAGCCCGCCCTGGGCGCAGAGACAGGTGATGCGATCGCGCAGCGGTTCGAGAACGTGCAGTGGCTGGCCGACCAGCGGCGCGGGAAACGGCGTCGTCGGCAGGCAGAGAATGGTGTCGGGTGGCAGCAGGTACCTCATGCGGGCGCGCGCTTCCTGGCGCATCAGGTTCGCCCAGGCGCGATCGCTTTCGGAGATCAGCGACCCCATCACCAGCGCCCGCGCAACGGAGAAGGCGAAGCGCGGATTGCGCGTATCGAGCCAGCCCTTGAAGGTGTTGTAGGCCTCGGCAGGCTGCAGAGCGCGCTGCGCCCGCGCCCAGACCGAGAGACCCTGCGGCGCCATCGGCTCCTCGCGGCTCGCACCGACCAGGGCCGCCAGCCGCTTCACCATCGGCTGCAGCGCCTCGGCGACGTCGGTGTCGGCAAAGCCGAAGGCATCGACGGCGATGACGAGCTTGCCGGGCAAGGCCGCCGGGATCGCCTCGCCCAGCATCACCGAGGACACCTTGGCAAAGGTCTCGGCATCACGCGCGAACCAGCCGGTCGTGTCGGAGGTCGGCGCCTGGGGCATCATGCCAGCCACGTCGATGCGGCCGTGCGTTGGGCGAATACCGTACAGCCCGCAGAAGCTCGCGGGCACCCGCACCGAACCGCCGGTGTCGGTGCCGAGCGCGGTGTCGCAAATGCCTGCCGCGACCGCCGCCGCCGAGCCCGACGAGGAGCCGCCGGGCACGCGGCCGGGCGCGGCCACGTTGCGCGGCGTGCCGTCGAAGGCGTTCTCGCCCAGGATGCCCAGCGAGACCTCGTCGGTGATCGTCTTGCCGATCAGAGTGGCGCCGGCATCGAGCAAGGTCTGCACCGCCCAGGCATGCTGTGTCGGCGTCGGACGGCCCGTGGGCCAGTCGTGATTGCCGCCGCCCGTCGGCACGCTTGCGACGTCGAACAGATCCTTGGCCGCGAAGGTGAGGCCCGACAGCGGCCCGCCGGCGCGGCCCTCGATCCGCACACGGGGGCCAGGCACGAAGGCGCCGATCTCATCTGTCATGGCACGCTACTCGCTGATGGGGGAAAGAGAGCCTACTCCGCCGGCGTTGCCGGGACCCGGCCCTTGGTCCGCCAGCGCTTGGCCCAGCCCGGGCTCAGCCGCATGCCGGTCAGCTTGTCGAACCACATATAGACCACCGGCGTGATGAAGAGCGTGAGGAGCTGCGAGACCAGCAGGCCGCCCACCACCGTGACGCCGAGCGGCTGGCGCAGCTCGGCACCGGCGCCGTGGCCCAGCGCGATCGGCAACGCGCCGAGCAACGCGCAGGTCGTGGTCATCATGATCGGGCGGAAGCGCAGCAGCGCCGCCTCGACGATCGCCTGTTCCGCCGTGGCGCCCTGCCCGCGCCGCTCGATTGCGAAGTCGACCATCATGATGGCGTTCTTCTTCACGATGCCGATCAGCATGACGACGCCGATCAGGGCGATGACGCTGAGATCCATGCCGAACAGCATCAGGGTGATCAGCGCACCGATGCCGGCCGACGGCAGGCCCGACAGAATGGTGAGCGGGTGGATGAAGCTTTCGTAGAGGATGCCGAGGATGATGTAGATCACCAGCACCGCCGCGAACAGCAGCATGCCCTGGTTGGCGACGGCCTGCTCGAAGACCTGGGCACTGCCCTCGAAGCTGGTGGCGATGCTGGCGGGCAGGCCGACTTCGATGGCGGCAGCCCGGATCTCGGCCACCGCCTGGCCGAGCGCCACGCCCGGCTGCAAGTTGAAGGAGATGATGACCGACGGCAGCTGCGCGATGTGGTTGACGGTAAGCGAGGTCGGCTTGTCGATGCGCTTGGCCACGGTGTCGAGTGGCACCAGAGCGCCGCTCGGCGTGCGGATCTGCATTCGCCGCAGCACGTCGTTGATGTCGGCGTACTTGGGATCGGCTTCGAGGATCACCTGATAGGTGTCGTCGGGCGCATAGATCGTCGAGACCTGGCGCGTGCCGAAGGCCGAGTAGAGCAGCAGGCGGATCTGGTCGACCGAGAGGCCGAGCCGTGAGGCGGTGTCGCGATCGACGTCGATCAGCGCCGAGCGTGCCCGCACCTGCAGGTCGGAGTTCACGTCGGCGATCAGCGGAATCTTCTTCATCCGCTCTTCCATCACCGGCGCATACTCGCGCAGCAGCGCGAGGTCGCTGGAGCGCATGCCGAACTGATACTGGGCGCGGCTCTGGGTCGTGCTGATATTGATCGACTGGATCGGCTGATAATAGATGTTGATGCCGGGCACCGTCGCGGTGGCGCGGCGCAGGCGCCCGATCACCTGCTGGATATTGTCGGTGCGCTGCGACTTGTCGCGCAAGGTGATGAAGATGCGGCCCGAGTTGATGGTGTTGGCGGCGTTGCCGCCGCCCACCGTCGAGACCACGGAGACGACATCGGGGTCGCGCTTCAGGATTTCCGCCAGAGCCGACTGGCGGGCCACCATGGCGTCGAACGACGCGTCGTCGGGACCGATCGTCGAGGCGGAGATCTGGCCGATATCCTCGATCGGGAAGAAGCCCTTGGGAATGGCCTGGAACAGGACGGCGGTCAGGACGAAGGTGCCGAGGGTGATTGCCAGCACCAGGCGCGGCAGGGCAACGGTGCGGCGCAGCGCCCAGCCGTAGCCTTCGGTCATCTTGGTGAAGCTCCACTCGAAGGCACGCAGCAGGAAATTGTGCTTCTCGTGGTGGTCGATCGGCTTCAGGACGCGCGAGCAGAGCATCGGCGTCAGGGTCAGCGACACCACGCCCGAAATCAGGATGGCGAAGCTGATGACCAGGCCGAACTCGTTGAACATGCGGCCGACGACGCCGCCCATGAACAGCACCGGGATGAACACCGCCACCAGCGAGAGCGTCATGGAGATGATGGTGAAACCCACCTCCTTGGAGCCCTTGAAGGCGGCGTCCATCGGCTTCTCGCCGGCCTCGATGTGGCGGACGATGTTCTCCAGCATGACGATGGCGTCGTCGACGACGAAGCCGACCGCCAAGGTCAGCGCCAGCAGCGATATGTTGTCGATCGAATGGCCGCAGGCATACATGCCGGCGAAGGTGCCGATCACCGAGATCGGCAGCGCGATCGCGGGAATCAGCGTGGCGCGCAAGCTGCGCAGGAAGAAATAGATCGCGACGATGACCAGCAGGCCGGCCAGGCCCAGGGTGAATTGAACGTCGTCGATGGCGTCGCGAATCGAGATCGACCGGTCGTTCAGCAAGACGACCTCGACGCCGGACGGCAGCTCGGCCTGGATCTGCGGCAGGATCGCCTTGACCCGGTCGGACACCTCGACGGTATTGGCATCGGGCTGGCGATAGACGGCGAGGATGATGGCGCGGGTGCCGTCGAGCCAGCTCGCCACCTTGTCGTTCTCGACGCTGTCGATCGCCGAGGCGACGTCGGAGATGCGCACCGGCGCGCCGTTCTGCCAGGTGACGATCACCGGCATGTAGTCGGACGCCTTGTTGATCGGGCCGGTGGCGTCGAGGATCGCGTTCTGGCGCCGGTCGGCCACCGAGCCGACGGGCTTGCTAGAATTGGCGGCGACGATGGCGTTCTGCAGTTCCTGCAGGGTGAGGCCGCGGACCGCGAGCTGGTCGAGGTCGGCACGTACCCGCACGGCATATTTCTGTGTGCCGAAGATCAGCACCTGGGCGATGCCCGGCAGGGTCGAGATGCGCGGCAGGATCGCCCGGTTGGCGAAGGCATCGACGTCGGAGAGGCGGACCTGGCTCGACTTCAGGGCGAGGAACATCACCGGGAAGTCGGCGGGATTGACCTTGCGGAAGCTGGGTGGCGTGGGCAGCTCGGGCGGCAATCGGCGCATCGCCGAGGAGATCGCCGACTGCACGTCGAGCGCCGCGCCGTCGATCGACCGGTTGAGGTCGAACTGCAGCACGATCGACGTGTTGCCGAGCGACGAGGTCGAGGTCATCGTCGTGACGCCGGCGATGGTCGAGAACTGCCGCTCCAGGATCGAGGCGACCGAGGCCGCCATGGTCTCGGGGCTGGCGCCGGGAAGCTGGGCGGTGACCTGGATGGTCGGGAAGTCGACGCGCGGGATGGCGGCGACCGGGAGCTGCTTGTAGGCGAAGGCACCTGCGATGACGAAGGTCGCCATCAGCAGGATGGTCATGACCGGACGGCGAATGCAAAGCGCTGATAACGACATGTCCCGGCCTCGACCTGCTGCTTGACGGCGCCTAACCCCGCGGCGGCGGCGCCGAGGCCGTTGCCGGGTCGTTGGTGGCGGGCTTGATGCTCACATTGGCGCCATTGGCGAGGCGGAGCTGGCCGTCGATGACCACGTGCTCGCCGCCCTCGATGCCCTTGCCGATCACCGATTCGCCGCTCTGCGTGCGCTTGACGGCGACGTTGCGCAGCTCGGCGACGCCGTCTTTCACGACATAGAGGTACGGCCCATTGGGGCCGAGCTGCACGGCGGCGGCCGGCACGGACATGGCGTCCTGCTCGACGCCGAGCGTGATCTCGACCTTGACGAACTGGCCGGGCCACAGGAGCTCGTTGGCGTTGCCGATGCGCGCCTTGGCCGTCACCGTGCCGGTGTTGGGATCGACGTTGTTCTCGATGAAGGCCATCTCGCCGGACTGCTTCTTCTGGTCGCTGACGATGGCCGTGACCTTGACCGGTCCGGCGGCCATGGCGGCGCGCAGGTCCGGCAGGATGACCTGCGGGATGGCGAAGCTGACATAGATCGGATCGATCTGGTTGATGGTGGCCAGGATGCTGGTGGCCGTGTTGTCGCCGACGCGCACGACGGTGCCGACCTTGCTGGCGATCGAGCCGATGCGGCCCGATACAGGCGCGCGGATCTCGGTGAAGGTGAGCTGGGTCTGCACGCTCGCCTTGGCGGCCTCGTCGGCCTCGAGCTGGGCTTCGGCCGCCTTCAGGGCGGTGCTTGCGTTGTCACGCTGGACCTGCGTGCCGGCATTCTTGGCGAACAGCTCCTCGTAACGCTGCAGGTCGCGCTTGGCCTGGACGACCTGGGCCTGGTCCTTGCGAATCTGCGCCTCGATCTGGCCGAGCTGGGCGCGCAGGGTGCGGCTGTCGAGCTCGAAGAGCACGTCGCCCTCCTTCACGAGGGCCCCCTCCTCGACATTGACCTTCATGATCTGGCTGTCCATGCGCGGCTTGATCTGCACGGACGCGATCGACTGCACCGTGCCGACAGCATCGACCACGACCGGCATCGGCTTCTTGGCGACCGTGGTCACCACGACCGGAACGGCGCCGGCCGGGTTGGCGCGGCCGCGCCGGCCCTGCGGCTGGGCCTGCGCGGCCGGGCTGGCCGATTCGGCAGCCTTGGCCGTGGTCCCGATGCCCAGCTGCTGGGCAATCTGACCCCGATAGTTGTAGGCAACCCCGCAGATCACGATTGCGACCGTCGCGAAGGCTGCCAACCGGCCAATCCGCATTTCTTGTTCTCCAGACCCCAAGCCCCGGCGGTGATTATAAAGCGGCCCCGCCTTTCGGGACAGACAGAAGCAGTGTTTTCTAGCGACCTCAATGCAAAAAACCCGCCACAATCGGGCGGGTTTTTCGTCACAAGTTGGTCTTTGGACCGATCAGCGGCTGTAGTACTCGACGACCAGCGACGGCTCCATCTGGACCGGATAGGGCACGTCGGCGAGCTTCGGCCCGCGCACGTAAGTGCCCTTCATGTCCTTATGATCGACGGAAACGTATTCCGGCACGTCGCGCTCGGCGGTCTGCGTGGCCTCGATGACGCGGGCCATTTCCTTGGCCTTGGACGTCAGCTCGATGACGTCGTTGTCGCGGACCAGGTAGGAGGCGATGTTGACCCGGCGGCCGTTCACTTTGACGTGACCATGGCTGACCAGCTGGCGGCTGGCGAACACGGTGATGGCGAATTTCATGCGGTAGATGACCGCGTCCAGCCGGCGCTCCAGCAGCTCGACCAGGTTTTCGCCGGTGTCGCCCTTGCGACGGACCGCCTCGAGATAGTAGCGGCGGAGCTGACGCTCCGAGACCGAGCCGTAGTAGCCCTTGAGGCGCTGCTTGGCCATGAGCTGCAGGCGGTAGTCGGTCGGCTTGGTACGACCCTGGCCGTGCTGGCCGGGACCGTATTCGCGCTTGTTGATCGGGCTCTTGGGACGGCCCCACAGGTTGACCCTGAGGCGGCGGTCAATTTTGTACTTCGAATTCTCGCGCTTGCTCACGCGACACTCCTGTTGTTGCGCACCGTGTTACGGCGCCGTTTGTCCGGATAGGCCTTGGTCCAACATGAGTTGGGGCGGGATGCCGGCCCGAAGGGCCCTGCAACCACGTTCTCCGGAGGAAGCGCGGAACATACTGGCGAAAAACGCCCAGTCAAGTGCGCATTCTTTGTTTAAAATCAAGGAGTTAAGACGCAAACAGGGCCGTTTCCTTCATTCTCCTCTCCCCCGCTTCGGGGGGAGAGGCCGGGTGAGGGGGAAGCGAAGGCCGCAGAGATCACAGGCCCTTGCGGTCGCGGCCGCCCCCTCACCTAGCCTCTCCCCCACTCGGGAGAGAGGAATATGAGAGCCGAGACAGTGGCTTGGTCCGCTTCAGATCTCGACCAGCACGATCTCGTTGGTGACCTTGGCCGACCTCTTCACCATGGCGGTCGCCGAGCAATATTTCTCGTCGGACAGGCTGACGGCCCGTTCGATCAGGGCGCGGCTGAGCTTACGGCCGCGCACCGTGTAGACGAGCTTGACCGAGGTGAAGACCTTGGGATGGTCGTCGGCCCGCTCGGCGACCAGCGAGACCTCGATCCCTTCGATATCCTGGCGCTGCTTCTTCAGCATCGACACCACGTCAATCGCCGTGCAGCCGCCCATGCCCATCAGCAGCACCTCCATCGGGCGTGACGCCAGGTTGCGGCCGCCGACATCGGGGGCGCCGTCCATGGTGATCGTGTGGCCGCTGCCTCCTTCGGCGACGAACAGGGCCCCGTCGACCCAGGAGATCTTGGCGGTCGTGGACATGGCTACTCCTCGTGCTTGTTCTTCGACAGGAACTTGATGACGCCGTGGAAGGTGCGGACTTCCTGCTCGGTCATCGCCGCACGCTGCAGCAGGGCCCGCAGATTGTTGACCATGGCCGGCCGCATCGCCTTGTGCCGCAGGAATCCCGATTGATCCAGCGCCCGCTCGAGATGCTCGAACAGGTTGGCGAGCTCCTCCTTGTCGGCCGGCCGCGTCGAATGGTCGGACATGCGCTCAGCCGGCGTCGCGTCGCCCCAGCTCGTCCATTCGTAGGCGACCAGCAGGACCGCCTGCGCCATGTTCAAGGATGAGAACTGCGGGTTGAGAGGAATCGAGAGCGCCGTATCGGCATGCACCATGTCGTCGTTGGTTAGGCCGGTGCGCTCCGGCCCGAACAGGATGCCGACCCGCTCCCCCTGCCCGATCCAGCCGTGCATCTCGCCGGCGGCCTGGCGCGGCGTCACGATGCGTTGCGCGAGCTCGCGGCTGCGCGCCGTGGTGGCGACCACGCGGCCGAGATCGGCGACGGCATCGGCCACCGTGTCGAAGACCTCGACCGTCTCCAGCACGACATCGGCGCCGGAGGCCGCCCGCTGCGCCTTGGGGTTGGGCCAGCCGTCGCGCGGCGCCACCAGCCGCAGGGTCGACAGCCCGCAGTTCAGCATGGCGCGTGCAGCCATGCCGATATTCTCGCCGAGTTGCGGGCGCACCAGGATGACCACCGGCGTCACGGCGGCGACGGCGCGGCCCTTCGATGCGCGTCCCATGCCGCCGTATAACTTGATTAGCGCGCCGGGATAAGGGCCGGTCGCCGCATCAGGAAGAGCAGCGGGATCAGCACCACGGTGCAGATCATCATGATCCGGAAATCGTTGAGATAGCCGATCAGCGATGCCTGGCGCGTGATCTCACCGTCCCAGATCGCGAGCATGGTGGGATCGAGCCCCGAGGGGCTGTGGCCCATCGGCCAGCCCGGATGGAAGGGCGTGAACCGCTCGACGATCTCGGCCCGGTTCTGCTGGGTGTTGCTGGCGAGCTTGGAGACCAGGACGGCGATGCCGATGCTGGCGCCGAGATTGCGCAGCAGGGCGTTGATCGCCGCCCCTTCGGTGCGCAGCCGCTGCGGCAGGGTGGCGAAGGTGAGCACGGTGAGCGGCGGGAAGACCAGGCCGAGGCCAAAGCCCAGCAGCACGCCGTTCCAGATGATTTCCGCCTCGCTGACATTGAGGTTGAACTGCGTCATGTCCCACAGCGAGAGCGCCGACAGGCCGAAGCCGATGCCGATCAGCAGGCGGGCGTCGACGCGGCCGATCAGGCGCGCCACCAGCATCATCGCCACCATCATGCCGGCCCCGCGCGGCGCCAGCACGATGCCGGTGGTGAGCACGGGATAGCCCAGGAGCTGCTGCAGGAAGGGCGGCATCAGGGTCGCCGTCACGATCAGCACCAGGCCCGCCAGCGCCGTGAAGCAGAGACCGACACAGAGATTGCGGTCACGAAACAGCGCCCGCGACAGGAAGGGCTGCGGGTCGGTCAGCATGTGGATCAGGAACATGGCGAAGGCCACGGCCGCCACCAGGGTCTCGCCGATGATCTCGACCGAGTCGAACCAGTCGAGCTGATGGCCGCGGTCGAGCATGAGCTGGAAGGACCCGATCGCCACGGCCAGCAAGGTGAAGCCCAGGAGATCGAAGCGTCGCGCCCCGCCATGCGTGCTGTCGCGCACCAGGGTGAGGATGCCGAAGGCGCAGAGGATGCCGACCGGCAGGTTGACGTAGAACACCCAGCGCCAGCTGAATTCGTCGGTCAGCCAGCCGCCGAGCGAGGGGCCGGCGATCGGCCCCAGCATGGTGCCGACACCCCACAGCGCCATCGCCTTGCCCTGCTCTTCGCGCGGATAGGTGTCCATCATGATGGCCTGCGAGACCGGCACCAGGGCGGCGCCGAAGCCGCCCTGCAGGGCCCGGAACAGCACCAGCTGGTCGAGGGTCTGCGCTGCCCCGCACAGCATCGACACGATGGTGAAGCCCACCACGCAGGTCGCAAGCGTCTGGCGCAGGCCGAAGCGGAGCGCACAGAAGCCGGCGAGCGGCGTCATGATGGCCGAGGCCACGATATAAGACGTGACGACCCAGGAGACCTGCTCCTGCGTCGCCGACAGCGATCCCTGGATCGAGGGCAGCGCGACGTTGGCGATCGTGCCGTCGAGCGCATGCATGATGGTGGCGGCCATCACCGTGAAGGTGATGAGGTTGCGGCGCCGGAGCGTCGCCCGGTCGACGGCGGGCGCCATACGGCTAGGGCTTGGCGCTGGCCGTCGCGCTCGACAGGCCGAGCGCGCGGCCCACGCTGCTCACCAGACCGCCCAGCGAGCGGTTGTAGCCGGTGTCGATCTCGACGGTGGTGCTCATGCCGACCCTGAGCGGCGGATCGCCCTCGCGGCAGGTGACGCTCACCCGCACCGGAATGCGCTGCACGACCTTCACCCAGTTGCCGCTGGCGTTCTGCGGCGGCAGCACGGCGAACTCCGCGCCGGTCGCCTGGGCGATGCTGCTGACCGTGCCCGTGCACTCGGAGTCGGGATAGGTGTCGATGTGGATCGCGGCGGTCTGGCCCGGCCGCACGCGCGTCAGCTCGGTTTCCTTGTAGTTCGCCTCGACCCATAGGTCGGTGTCGGCGACCACCACCATTGCAGGGACGCCCGCAGTGGCGTAGCTGCCCGGCACCGGCCGCTTGGAGACCATGCCGTCGAGCGGCGCTTCGATCATGGTGCGGCGCAACTGCAGCAGCGCCTCCTCGCGCGCCGCCATCATCTGGCGCACTTTCGGGTGATCGTCGGCGCGGATCTTGGGATCGCCCGCCAAGGCGGCCTCGATGCGGGTGAGGTCCTCCTGCGCGGCCGAGATGCGCTGGCGGGCGACGTCGAGCCCCATCCGCGCTTCCTCGAGCTTCTGCGTCGAAGCGACCTTCTTGGCCGCCAGTTCCGCTTGCCGGTCGAATTCGGCCTGCGCGAAGGTTTGCTGGCTGAGTGCCGCCTTGATTTCCTCGCGCTTGGTCCGCCATTGCGCCCGCAGGCCCCTGATCTCGGCGCGCGTCGTCTCGATCTCGGCCTCGATCCTGGTCAGCGCATGGCGATAGGCCTGATCGTCGAGACGGAACAGCAGCTGGCCGCGCGACACGCGCTGGTTCTCCTGCACCGGCACCTCGACGATGAGGCCGCTGAGCTCGGTCGCGATCTGGGCCCGGTCGCCCTTCACATAGGCATTGTCGGTGGTGACGATACGGCCGGACGACAGCCACACATACAAGGTGACAGCCAGCACGACGGCGGGCAGCAGCCACATGACGGCGCGCGCGACGACGCGCCTCTCCAGCCGCGGGCGCCTGGCGACGGCGGCCGCGATTGGCGGGGCCTGGGTCTCCAGATGCTCTCCGTCTCGCACAAGAGGTATGGTCAGCCCTGACCGGTTCTAGGTCAACTGACGGTAGCGTCATGGCTGATAGGCCCGCCGCGCGGGCGTGGCCGCGACGCGTTCCGTTGCGCGAGGCCGACCGCAATGCAGCAACCGTCGTCAAACCGACAGGTGCGGCCACTCATGAAGCCACTGCAGGCGGCCGGGACGCGGCGGATCGGATGACTTGATTGTCTCCTCCTCCGTCTTTGCAGCTGTCCTATTCACACTTCGCTTTGACGCCCTTTCCGTCACTTTGCGACTCATCGCCAAGCCACTGTCTTGGCTTTCATATTCCTCTCCCCCGACTTCGGGGGAGAGGTTAGGTGAGGGGGCGGCCGCGACCGCACAGTCGTATGATCTCTGCGTCCTTCACGCCCCCTCACCCTGCCTCTCCCCCGAAGCGGGGGAGAGGAGAATGAAAGAGAAAGATGGGGCTGGAGGAGAAGTGTGAATCCAAAGGCGTCTTTGCAGGAGGTGCCGCCACAATTACCGCCGCCCGACGCATCAATTGGGCAAGGGCATATGCCGGAGAAAATGGAGCCACGGCTCGATCGGACGCCCCGTCTTGCTCGTTCGGGTCTTCACGATCTCCTTCGACAGCTTGTCGTCGATCGCAGCCTTTGCCGCCTCCCTCTCGGTCACCAGGCGCTTGCGCCTCTCGAAGTCATCCTCCCAGAGCAGCGCTTCCTGGAAGCCGTGCAGCACCGCCCTTTCGGCGAGCACGCGCGGATGCGAAGAGCGCATTGCCGACATGGACGTGTCCGTCGATGAACCCGGGATTGGCCGCAACGAGCGCCTCGAGCGCCGCAAAGCGCTTCGGCCAGGTGACGCGCCGCCCCTCGAACCTGTCGAGCAGCCGGCCGAGCGCCAGGGCAGACTCTTCGTCCGCGCTGGTTTCCCGGAAGACACCGCGGCCACGATGCACATCGAAGGCTTCCGGCATCGCGCTCCTCCCCGGATCAGTCACCTCTGCCTGGAACGATAGAGCGCCGCGAGGATCGTTGGAAGGAGCCGCCCCGTACCCTCAGGCGCGCGCCGGCTCGGCCGGCTGGGCGCCGTCGCGGAACAGCTTGTAGGTGATGGCGTCATAGAGCGCGTTGTAGGAGGCGTCGACGATGTTGGGCGAGACGCCGATGGTGCTCCAGCGCCGTCCCTTGGCGTCGGCACTTTCGATCATGACGCGCGTCGTGGCGGCCGTACCGCCGGCGGCGTCGAGGATGCGCACCTTGAAGTCGACCAGGCGCATGTCCTCGAGCTCGGGATAGATCGGCACCAGCGCCTTGCGCAGCGCCGCATCGAGCGCGTTCACCGGGCCGTTGCCCTCGCCTACCTCCATGGCGCGGCGGCCGGCGACGTCGAGCTTCACGGTCGCTTCCGACAGAGCGATGAG
>MKRV01000018.1 GCA_001897995.1 Alphaproteobacteria bacterium 65-37
GCGGACCAGCATGGTGATCCCCTGCTCGATGGCGGTGCGCGCCATCGCCCGCAGCTCGTCGTCGGTGGCGCTGCTGACCGGGTGGCCGATCTCAGCGAAGCGGTAGTCGGGCATGCCGAGCACACGGCTCATCATCTCGGCCGCGCTGGCAAAGCGGCTGGTCATCACGCTGAAGGCGGGGACTTGAAGTCTTTCAGCCGTTACGGAGTCGTGCAGACTGCACGATGAGCAGCTTCCTCAATCCCCGAGGCCTGAGACGACGGCATCCCAGCTCTTGATCTCGGCGACGATGTGCGGGTCGGCCGGCGCGCTGTAGTTCGACTTGGTGCGGCTGACGACATTGGCGACGCCATACTCGTCGCGCAGGATCTGATCCAGGTGCATGAAGAAACCCTTGGTCCCTTCCTTGCCATTGGAGATGAAACCGACGGTCTTGCCCTGCAGTGTATCGAGGCGCGGCGCGAGTTGGCCGGCCGGCGCCGCCGTGCCGGGAGTCGGATCGAGAACACGGAAAGTCATGGGTAAATCCTCTGCTACTTCTTGGGCGGTTCGCAATCGACGCAGACGCCGATCGGCACGGTCACGGCATGGCTCTTGTTGCCGAGCCAGGGCGGAATGACGGCCCCGAAACCGCCGGCCGGCCCGCCCGCCGCGACGACCAGGAGCTGGTCGGGCGAGTCCATCGCCGGATAGATGCTGTCGCCGCGGTCACGCACCACGGCGCCTTTGCCGACCTCGGCCCATTCGCGGCGATGGATGCGCGCCCGCTCGTGGATGAAGGTCGCAATGTCGCTCTTGCTCCAGCCGCCGGCCTGCAGATGCTCGCGCAACTGCTTGGGAATGATCAGCGCATAGTTGCCGGGATGGATCGAGTAGTGCCGCAGGTTGGCGCGCATCTCGGCGGCAAAGGTCTCGAGGATCTCCTCCGGCTTGGTCGTCCATTCGTTCATGAGCTGACGCGGCGCGCCGGCCGCCATCACGGTCACGGACGAGGCGCCCTTGGGGGCACCGCGTTGCTCGGCCAGCGGCAGCCAGGTCGTATCTTCCTCGTCCTCGGCGACGCAGTAGGAGAACTTGCCGGGATGGCCTAAGGTCGAGCGGTCGATGGCGCCGGGGCGCACATCCATCAGGTTGATCAGGCAGAGCCGGATGGCCCGCCCGATCACCGCCGTGGCGCGGTCGGAATTGCCCAGCGCATTGAAGCCGCCGGAAGCGCCGAGCTCGAGCCGGATCGGCCCGTTCAGCACCACCAGCACGGCGCAGCCGCCGGTGCTGGCCGTGGCGCCGTGCATCAGGAACTCTTCCTGCATCATCGCCGTCCAGGCCGTCACCACGACCGGGAAGTGCATGGGCAGGCAGCCGGCCATGACGGCGTTGACCGCGAGCTTCTCGGCGGTGATGGCAAGACCACGCACCGGCTCGATGCCGATCAGCTGGTCGGGCGGCATCATCACCCAGTCGAGGCAGGCTTCGACGGCCTCCCGGGTCGGCGGCACGATGGGCAGCCCGTCGGTCCAGCCGTTGGAATGGTAGAGTTCCTGGACAGCCGAAATGTCGTCGACGTCGTGGGTGCGTGAGGCGAGTTGCACGATATCCTCCACCCCCAGCATAGCCGCCGCGGCCTCTATGCCAAGATCAAGCTGATAGACAGGATTGTTGCAGAAATAGCATCAATGAGCGCGCGACCACTCGCGCCGCAAGAAGGTGAGCAGGCCCGACGCCGCCGGTGTGGGTTCGCGCTCGCGCAGCGCGATCAGGCCGAGACGGTTGACCAGCCGCGGCTCGCTGAGCGGCACGGCGCGCAGGCCGCGTGCCAGCGGCCCGCGCATGGTGCCGGTCGGTACCAGGCCGACGCCGACGCCGGCGCCCACGAAGGCCAGCATGGTGGCAAGCTGGGTGACCACGACCATCTGGCGCAGCGGCACGCCCACGGTCGCGGCGGCGGCATCGATGGTGCGGCGGGTCCGCGAGCCCGTCGGCAGGGCGACGATCGCCTCGCCGGCAAGGTCGGCGAGGCCGATCCGGCGACGGCTGGCCAGGGGATGGCGCGCCGGCATGACCGCGCAGAGCGTCTCTCGCCCCAGCGCCGTGCCCACGGCATAGTCCGGCAATTCGTCGACATAGCCGATGCCGAAGTCGGAGACGCCGCTCCTCACATCCTCGAGCACCGTCGCATGCACGCCTTCGCGGACATGGATCTCGACGCCCGGCCGGTCGGCACGATAGGCCGCCACGATCCGCGGCAGCACGCCGCCCGCCACCGACATGATGGTCGACAGCACGACCAGGCCGCGCCGCTCCTCGGCGACTTCGCGGACGCTCTGCACTGTGATCCCGAAATCGTTCAGCATGCGCTCGGCGACGGCGGCGAATTCGCGGCCGGCTGCAGTGATCTGGACCCGCCGCGTGCTGCGGTCGAACAGCCGGACACCGAGCGCCGTCTCCAGCCGCTGGATCGCCCGTGTCAGCGCCGGCTGCGACAGGCGCAGCCGGGCGGCCGCCGCGACGAAGCTGCCGTATTCCGCCAGCGCGAGGACCGCCTCGAGCTGGCGGGCGCTGACGTCGGGAAGAGCCGGCCGTCGCATGCGGTGCCCCGCCTCAGGCCGCCAGCATGCGCTCGCGGTTGCGCTCGCGCAGAATCGGCATCACCCACTTGCCGAAGCGCTCCGCCTCTTCGTCGTGCAGATAGCCCGACAGGCAGAAAGAATGGCAGCCGAGATCGATGAATTTCTGCAAGGTGTCGGCGCACTGTTCGGGATCGCCGACGATCGCGATCCCCGCACCGGGCCGCACCTGGGTGATGCCGGTCCACAGATGCGGCTCGATCGTCTCGCCGATCGCTGCCAGCTCGCGCACCCGGCGGTTCGCCTCCGAGGTTGCGAAATGCTGCTTCACGAACTGCTTCTGGCCTTCGCTGGCATGCTCGACCAGCCCATGGGCGAACTCCCAGGCTTCCTTCTCGGTCGGCCGGCAGACGATCTGCAGGCGCATGCCGAAGCCGATCTCCTTCTCGCGGCCGTGCTGCGCCGCCATCGAGCGGATCTCGGCCATGTTGGCGCGGATGCGCTCGTAGGTGTCGCCCCAGAAGAGATGGACGTCGGAATGCTTGGCCGAAATCTCCCAGGCCTGCTTCGACCCGCCGCCGAGATAGAATTTGGGATAGGGCTTCTGCAGCGGATAGGGCCGGATCTGCGCGCCCTTCAATTGATAGAACTTGCCGTCGAAATGGAGCGGCCCGCGCGTGGTCCACAGCGCCTTCAGGATCGAGACCTCCTCCTCCATGATCTCGTAGCGCTCTTCCTTGCCCCACTTGATCCCTTCGGCCGCGTTCTCCGCCTCGCTCTGGCCGGCGATCAGGTTGATGCAGATGCGACCGCCCGACAGCTGATCGAAGGTCGTGATCATCTTGGCCAGCAGCACCGGGTTGATGTAGCTCGGCCGCGCCGCCACCAGCATGCGCATCGACTTGGAGCGCGCCACCATCATGGCGCTGGCGATCCAGGCCTCCCAGCAGGCGGTCTGGACCGGCACCAGCATGTATTCGAAACCGGCCGCTTCGGCGGCGGCGACGATCTTGTCGAACAGCGGCATCGACGGCGCCACCTGGGCGCTCGCCAGCCCATAGGCCGTGGTGTCGCCGGCGGTCGGCAGGAACCAGCCGAACTCAAGTCGCTTTTCGGCAGCCATCTGTACTCTCCTTCATTCCCTTTCGATGCCAGCGGTCTCGGCCGGACACCTGAGCGGCTTTCCTCCTTAGGATTGTTCCTGGAGCACAGCAAACGACTTGTCCGCACCGAGCTTTGAGCGGCACTCAAGGGACCTGAACGACCGGAGATCGCAATTGGCCTACGCGCAGCGTGCGATAGATCAAGACAGAGCTGTCGAGAGACGCTTGGTGATCCAATCCGCAAAGGCTGCCAGGGCCGGCTCGTCCGCGAGTCGCGCCTCGTATTGCAGGACGAAGTGCCGTCGTGTCTGTCGCACTGTCGGGTGTGCGATCACGAGCTTGCGGCGCGCTAGATCAACCGGCGGAAGCTCCTTGATCGCAATCGCGAAGCCAACACCTGCTGCAGCTGCTTGAATCGCGAGCCCCATGCTCTGGAAACTGCTGCCGCCCTGCACCGGCACCGATTTGAAGCCTGCATGGTCGAGCCAACGCCGCCAATCATCTGGTCGGGGGCGTGCGTGCAACAGCGGTACCTTGGCGAAATCGGGGGGTCCGCGCTTCAACCAATGGGGTGCGCAGACCGGCACTGTTGAGATCGGGATCAAACGGCGGGTTATCAGCCCCGCCCTTGGAGCGGCATCGGACACAATGATGACGGCATCAAAGCGGCCCGGCAGGAGGTCCAACGGGTTGGAGCTCGTATGTAGATCGATCTCAAGATCCGGATGGGCTTTCTGCAACTCTGCCCATAGCGGCAGCAGGAGCCGTGAAGCGATCACGGCATAGACGCCGATTGAAAGCCTGCGCAGTCGCCTCAGCTTTACGCCGCTTGCGCCGTCGGCGATGCGGTCGAGTCCCTCTCGCGTCGCCTGCGCCAGCGCTTCTCCAGCCGTGGTCAGTGCCATCCCAGTAGCGCGCCGCAGGAACAACGGTTTTCCCAGATGCTCTTCGAGCGCGCGAACGTGCCGGCTGACCGCGCCCGGCGTGACACTGAGTTCTTCGGCTGCGCGAGTAACCGAGAGGTGCCGGGCGACGGCGTCGAACGCGCGGATGGCATGAAGTGGAGGCAGACGGCGCCAAGACATTGGCGATTCCAAAGATTGAGTACAATTCAACGCGCTGTCAGAAAAGATCTTCCAAGGTGCGTTAAACACAATCCTACAGGAATATGCGAACAGGGCACTAGATGTGAGCTTTCGATAGGTTGTCCATCCGCCTGAAGCTGAGGAAGTTGATGTCGTCGAGACGTCAACTGATCCTTGGGAGGGCCGAATGGACATCTGCTCGAGGTGGCCGGCCGCCCTAGCGTCCCGAATCTTGGCAATTGCTTACTCGGGATCGATGCCGGCCGCTTTCACCAGCATCGCCCATTTTTCCTTCTCGGCCTTCATGAACGCCGGAATTCGATCCGGCGCCATCGGTTCTGGCTCGATCGAAATCGCCCGCAGCCGCGCCGCCGTCTCGGGCTCGGCGACGATCTCGGCGATCGCCTGGCGGAGCCGGCCTGCGACATCGGCCGGCGTCCGCGCCGGTGCCACCACGACGAACCAGGCATCGAGAGCGAAGGGACCCAGCCCCGCCTCGGCGAAGGTCGGCACGTCCGGGATCAACGGCGAGCGCTTCTCTGACGCCACGACCAAGGCTTTCAGCTTGCCCGCCTTGAACTGCGGCAGGCCGGTGCCGACGTCGATGAAGGTCATGTCGATCTGGCCGGAAAGAACATCGGCCAGCGCCAGAGGCGCGGCCTTGTAGGGCACATGCACCAGCTCGGCCCCGATGCGCTGCGCCAGGGTCGAGGAAATCACCCGCGCCGACGGTGTGCCGGCGCCGTAGGTGAGCGGCGGCTTGGCCGCCTTCGCGCGCGCTACGAAATCCGCCAGGGTCGCGATGCCGGCATCGGCCCGCACCGCCAGGGTGAACGGAATGGAGCCGCAGTAGCCCGTCGGCGTGAAATCGGCCAGCGAGTCGTAGGGCACGGTCTTCATCAGGTTGGGATTGCCGGCATGGGTGGCCGCCGTCGCCATCATCAGCATGTAGCCGTCGGCCGGAGCGCGCGCCACGACTCCGCCGGCAATCGAACCGTTGGCGCCGGCCTTGTTGTCGACGATCACCGGCTGGCCGAGCCGGGGCGACAGCCGTTCTGCAACGATGCGTGTCAGCGCGTCGGTGGCGCTGCCGGCCGTATAGGGCACGACGATCGTGACCGGCTTGGTCGGCCACGGCGGTGTGGGATGCGACTGGGCGCGGGCGCCAAGCCCTGTCGAGGCGAGAGCGAAGGTGGCGAGAGCGGCCCGTCGAACGGCGGCGCGTCGAGTGAAGGACATGGCTGCATTTAAGCAAGCGCAGGACTGATCGCGCAATTCGCGCTGGTGACGGCGTTCCGAAATCGGCACGATCCGTCCCTTATGCGCGAAGGGAGAGACACGAAGACATGTTGCAGCACGGCAAACGTCCGACCATCACCTCGCGGTACGGCATGGTGGCCGCCGCCCATCCGCTCGCTGCTGCTGCAGGTGCCCGTATCCTGTCGAACGGCGGCAATGCCTTCGACGCGGCCGTGGCGACGGCGGCGACCTTGAATGTCGTCGAACCCTACATGTCGGGCCTGGCCGGCCGCGGCGTGGCGACCTGCTACATCGCCAAGGAGCGGCGCGTGCGCACGCTCGACTTCGTCGGACAGATCTCGAAGAACTTCCCCATCGACAAGCTCAGCAACCGCGAGCAGCTGCAGCGCGGGCCGGTCGCCGTCGGCGCGCCGGGCAACCTTGCCGGCTGGTGCGAACTCAACAAGGCGCACGGCAAGAAGAAGCTGCCGGAACTTTTTGCGCCGGCGATCGCCATTGCCCGCGACGGCTTCCAGTTGATCGAGTTCAATCTCGAGGAAATCCAGGGCGTTGCGCGCGAGCTGGCCGGCTACAAGGCGCTGCATCCCGAATGGTCCCGCGTCTACACCGCCGGTGCCGGCACGGTGGCGCCGGGCTTCGTGCTGAAGCAGCCGGACCTTGCCGGCACGCTGGAAGCGCTCGCGGCCGAAGGGCCCGGCCTGCTCTATGGCGGTGCACTCGGCCGCAAGATCCTGGACCGGCTGACCGAACTGGGCGGCTGCATGGTCATGGACGACCTGATGTCGGCCAAGGCGACGTGGCGCGATCCGGTGGCGGTGACCTATCGCGGCCGGACCATCCATGTGCCGCCGCCGCCTTGCGAGGGCTTCCAGTTCCTGCTGAGCCTGCGCATCCTCGAGGGCTTCGACCTCGCCGGGATGAAGCGCAACTCGACCGAACATCTCGACACGGTGCTGCGGGCCATTCGCGTGGCGGCAGGCGTGCGCATCGCCACCGGCATCCCGGCGCCGCAGAAGCTCGCGGAAATCCTGTCCGACGGCCACGTCGAGGCCCTGCGGGCGCGGGTGCGCGACGGCAAGCCGGTGATCGGCCCCACCGAACAATGGACGCCGACCAAGGAGCCGGCGTCCGCGGTCGACGAAAGCCACACGACGTCGTTCTCGGTGGCCGACAGCGACGGCAATCTCATCTGCCTGACGCAGAGCCTCGGCAGCGTCTTCGGGTCGGGCGTGGTCGTGCCCGGCACCGGCCTCTGCCTCAACAACTTCCTCTATTGGGCAGACGTGAATCCCGACAGTCCCAACCGGGTGCGGCCGGGCGAGCAGCTGCCGATGTGCATGGCGCCGTCGATCTCGCTCAAGGACGACGCCCCCGTCCTGGCGCTCGGCACGCCGGGCAGCTACGGCATCCTGCAGACCCAGGTGCAGGCGATGGTGCAGCACGTCGATTTCGGGCTGCCGCTGCAGCAGGCGATCGAGGCCCCGCGGGCACGCCTGACCGACGGCGCCGAGGTGCTGCTCGAGTCACGTGTGCCGGGGGAGATCCACGCCGATCTCCGCAAGCTCGGCCACAATGTCACGACCGGTCCCGACTGGACCATGAAGGTGGGCGGCATGCAGGCCGTCGCGGTCGATCCGGCGACCGGCATCTTCACCGGCGGCTGCGACCCCCGGCGCGACGGCTACTGCGTTCCGGCCTGACGCGCGCTGTCGGATTCGCACATCGCGCTCATCTGTCCTCTCCCGCGTAGCGGGAGAGGAAGGGACCCGTTGCGCAGCAACGGGGAGGTGAGGGCGTGGATCACGGCAAGGGTGTGCAGGTTGAGAAGTCTCTGACCCACCTCACCTACCCCATGCTGCGCATGGGGCCCCTTCCTCTCCCCCCACTCCGCGGCTTGTGCCAAGCCGCTACATGGGCGGAGAGGACGCCTGAACGATATGTGAATCCAACAGTCCCCAGTTTCAGGGGGAGAGCACTCAGCGGGCCGTCTTGTCCATGTTCCAGAAGACGGTCGCTGCCGGCGTCGCCAGGATGCCGTGCACCTTGGTGCTGTAGGCGCCGATGGTGAACCATTCGCCGAGCGGGAAGTAGAGCCCGGCCCGCACGGCCAAGGTCTGGATTTCGGCGGCGATCGCCTTGCGCTTAGCGGGATCCTGCTCGCGCGCGAAGCGGTCGCGCAGCTCTTCCATGGTCTTGTCGCAGGGCCAGCCGCCGGTCGCCTTGTCGCAAGCGGCATTCAGGAAGGCGGAGACCACAGGATCGATCACGTCGAGGGCGCCCCAGCTCGCCGTCACCAGGTTCCAGCCGCGCTGGTCGGGCGGGTCGCGGCGCACGAAGCGGCTGATCTGCGTCTGCCAGTCCATCGACTGCATGTCGACCTTGAAGCCGGCCCGTTCGAGCTGTGCCTTGGCGACCGGCGCCAGCCGCGCGATGGCCGGCACGTCCGTGGCATGCAGCAGGACGATCGGCTCGCCCTTGTAGCCGGCTTCCGCCAGCAGCTCCTTGGCCTTGGCGACATTGCCTTCGAGGCGGCCCTCCATCCCGGCGTCGCTGGCCAAGGGCGTACCGCAGACGAAGTAGGACTTGCAGGTCCGGTAGTAACGCGGATCGCCGATGGCCGCGACGACGTAGTCCGGCTGGTTCACGAGGTAACCCAGCGCTTCGCGGACCTTGGGATTGTCGAAGGGAGGATGCAGCCAGTTGGGCCGCAGGCTGAACTGGTTGGGCAAGGTGTTGCGCACGACGGCCAGCGACTTGTCCTTCTCGACCAGCGGCAACAGATCGACCGAGATCAGCTCGACGGCATCGATCTCGCCCGCCTGCAGGGCGCTGATGGCGGTCTGCGGATCGGGGATCGCCACCCATTCGATCCGGTCGAGCTTGGCGACCTTGCCGCCCGCGAAGTTGCTGGGCGGTTCCGGCCGCGGCTTGTAGGCCGCGTTGCGGACATAGACCGTCTTCTCGCCGGGCTTCCATTCGTCGGCCTTGAACTTGAACGGGCCGGAGCCGATCGACTCGGTGATCTGCTGGTTTCCGGGCGTTTTTGCCAGCCGTTCGGGCATCATGAAGGGCACGACGCCACCGGGCTTGGCGAGCGATTCCAGGACGAAGGCATAGGGGCCCGACAAGGTCAGCCGGATGGTGCGAGGATCGACGGCGACCAGCTCCTTGAGGTTGGCCAGCAGTTTCTGGCCCATCGTGTCGCGCGGCATCCAGCGCTGCAGCGAGGCCACGCAGTCGGCCGCCGTCACCGGCGTGCCGTCGTGCCAGGCCAGGCCTTCGCGCAGGACGAAGGTATATTCCAGCCCGTCGGCGCTGACGGTATGGCGTTCCACCATCTGCGGCTGCGGCTTGAGATCGGCGTCGACGCTGAACAGCGTGTCGTAGACGAGATAGCCATGGGTGCGGCTGATCTGGATCGACGACCAGACCGGATCGACGATCTTGAGGTCCGAGGACATGACGATCTTGAGCGTGCTCTCGGCCTGCGCTGCATTGGGCAGCGCCGCCGCCAGAACGGCCGCCGACAACGCCGCCATCGCCCACCTTGTCGATTGCCCGATCACCCTTTGGCCCTTCCCTTGCAAGTCATCGGCGCAACATGATCGGTGACGGCGCCCGCGTCCATCACGCGGACTGACGCGCTGGGCTCTTGCGGCAGGGGGCGTGCGATGGTCAGATCGTCCCAATGAGAATTGGAGGGATGGAGTAATGAAACCTTGGAGTTGGCTGGCAGGTGCGGCGCTGGCCGTCCTCGCGGTCGGAACCGTCCAGGCCCAGGACACGCCGCGCAAGGGCGGTGTCCTGCGCATGACGGCGCCCTATGCCGCGAGTTTCGGCAGTCTCGATCCGCACGCGACGCCGCGCGCCCAGGACGACATCGTCAACAAGGCGATCCACCGCACACTTTATAATTGGGACACCAAGGCCGGAAAGCTGGCGCTGGAGCTGGCCAAATCGGTCTCCGTGTCCGAAGACGGCCTCACCTACACCTTCAAGCTCCGGGACGACGCCTACTTCCATAACGGCCGCAAGATGACGGCCGACGACATCATCTGGTCCTATACGCGCATCATGGACGGCAGCAAGGGCTACCCGGCCGCCCGCTACGTCCGCATCATCAAGGGCGCGGTCGACGTCGAGAAGGGCCAGGCCAAGGAGATCTCCGGCCTCAAGAAGGTCGACGACTTCACCCTGCAGATGACGCTCACCGACCGGGTCGATCCGGGCTACTACTTTTTCCCCGGCTCGACGGCCATCCTGCCCAAGGAAGAGGTCGAAAAGGGCAACTTCGCCTCCAATCCGGTCGGTCTCGGCCCCTTCAAATTCAAGGAGCACGTTCCGGGCTCGCGCGTTGTCACCGAGCGCTTCGACAAGTTCTACAAGCCCGGCAAACCCTATCTCGACCGCGTCGATATCCTGATCATGGCGGAGGCTGCCGCCCGCGACGTCGCCTTCCGTAACAAGGAGATCGACACCTCGATCCTGGGGCCGGCGCAGTACGTCGCCTACCGGGCCGATCCGCAGCTTTCCAAGGGCATCCTCGAAGTCGCCGAGATGTTCACGCGCTCGATGTTCATGAACCTCGAGTCGATCAAGCCGTTCCAGGACAAGCGTGTCCGTCAGGCGATCAACTATGCGATCGACTCCGATCTGATCATCAAGCGCCTGGTCAAGGACAAGGCCTATCGCGCGACGAGCTGGCTGCCGCCGTCGGCCGCCGCCTTCGACAAGACGGCCAAGCCCTATCCCTACGATCCGGAGAAGGCCAAGAAGCTGCTGGCCGAAGCGGGCTACCCCAACGGCTTCGAGTTCGAATGGACGACCAGCCAGAACGAGAGTTGGGGTCTGCCGATCGTCGAGGCGGTGCTGCCGATGCTGGCCAAGGTCGGCATCAAGGCCAAGCCCAAGATGACCGAAGCCACGGTGCTGACCGAGCTCCTGATGAAGGGCGAGTACACCTCGCTGATCGGCTCGAGCCTGACCGGCCCGGATTCGCTCGCGACGCTGCAGTGCTACTACTCCAAGACGCCGCGAACCGCCTGCAACTACACCAGCTTCAAGAGCGCCGAGTTCGACAAGCTGTTCGAGGATGCCGGCAAGGAAGGCGACATGGCCAAGCGCGACGAGATCCTCAAGAAGGCCAACAACCTGGTCTACGAGGAAGCGCCGGTCTGGTTCTTCAACTACAACAAGGCGGTGCTCGCCCATCAGCCGTGGGTGCACGGCCTGCAGGCCAACCCGACCGAGATCACGCACCAATATCCCGAAGACATCTGGGTCGACGCAAGCTCGCCCGCCAAGTAGCCCAGAACAAGGATCCCTCGCCATGGCTCGGGATGACACCATCGTTGTCATCCCGAGCGCAGCGAGGGACCTTTCTCTCCATCATTGAATAGTCGGTAATGCTTCTCGTCCTCGGCCGCCGCCTCGCCAACGTCATCCCGACGCTGCTTGCCGTCATTGCCCTCGTCTTCCTGCTGTTCTCCGTCCTGCCCGGCAGCTTCATCTCCGGCATGAACGAGGATGGGCGCTCGACCATCGACCCGGCGGTGATGGAGCGCATGCGCAAGGAGATGGGCCTCGACGATCCCCTGCCCGAACGCTTCGCCAAGTACGTCGCGGCCACCGCGACCGGCGATCTCGGCATCTCGTTCCGCACCCGCGAGCCGGTCACCAAGATGATCGCCATCCGCATCTGGCCGTCGCTGAAGCTGGTCCTGGCGGCCATGGCCTTCGCCATCGCGGTCGGCGTGACCCTGGGGTTCCTGGCCGCGCTGAAGCCCGGCAGCCTGATCGACACCGTGTCCATGGTCGGCGCCATTTCAGGCCTGTCACTGTCGCAGTTCTGGTTCGGCCTGATGCTGATGTACCTGTTCGCCCTGAAGCTGCAATGGTTGCCGAGCTTCGGCTACGGCGACGGCGGCCTGCGCAACCTCATCCTGCCAGCGATCGCCCTGGGGGTCGGCCCGATGGCCCTGCTGGCCCGCACCACGCGCGCCGCCGTGCTCGACGTGCTCAACGCCGACTTCGTCCGCACCGCGCGCAGCAAGGGCATGAGCGAGCGGCGCGTCGTGGAATGGCACGTGCTGCGCAATGCCCTGGTCCTGGTCATCACCATCGTCGGCCTGCAGTTCGGCTCGCTGATGGGCCAGGCGGTCGTGGTCGAGAAGCTGTTCGCCTGGCCGGGCATCGGCTCGCTGATGGTCGATTCGGTGTTCCAGCGCGACATGCCGACCGTCCAGGGCTGCATCCTGATGATCGTGCTGTTCTTCCTCGCCATCAACACACTGGTCGATCTCGCCTATGTCGTGATCGATCCCCGGATCCGCTACCGATGAGCATTGCCGTCAAGCTGCCCCGCCTCCGGCTGAAGGGCGGGACGTCCCTCTGGATCGGCGGCGGCCTGGTCGCCATCGCCATCACCTCGGCCATCCTGGCGCCGTGGCTCGCCCTTACCGACCCGGTGATGGACGCCAACCTGATGAATGCCGAGATCCCGCCCGGCTGGGAATTTCCCTTCGGCACCGATGCCCAGGGCCGCGACATCTACTCGCGCATCCTCTACGGCGCCCGCATCTCGTTGAGCGTCGGCATCATCAGCCAGATCTGCAACAGCCTGATCGGCGTCACTCTGGGCCTCACCGCCGGCTACTGGGGCGGCTGGTGGGACGATATCGTGAGCGGCCTCACCAACCTGATGCTGGCGATCCCGTCGCTGGTCTTTGCGCTCGCCATCATGGCGATCCTCGGGCCCGGCCTGACCAGCCTGATCATCGCGCTCGGCCTCACCAGCTGGTCCTACTCCTGCCGCATCGCCCGCGCCCAGGTCCTGTCCTTGAAGAGCCAGGGCTACATCCAGGCCGCCCGCATCCTGGGCTACGGCGACCTGCGCATCATGTTCACCCAGATCCTGCCCAACATCCTGGGACCGCTGATCGTGATCGCCACGCTGGGCATGGGTGGCGCTATCCTGGCAGAAGCCGCCCTGTCGTTCCTCGGCCTCGGCATCCGGCCGCCCTTCCCGAGCTGGGGCAGCATGCTCTCCGAGGCGCGCGACCAGATCACGACGGCGCCCTGGCTCTCGGTGTTCCCGGGGCTTGCCATCTTCTTCACCGTGCTCGGCCTCAACCTGCTGGGAGATGGGCTACGCGACATCCTCGACCCGCAATCGACCTCGAGACGGGCATGAGGGCGGACATGAGCACGCCGCTTCTCAAGGTCGAGAATCTGCGCATTGCGCTGGCCGGGCACGACGCCACCTACAGCGCCGTCGAGAACGTGTCGTTCGAGATCGGCCGCGGCGAAGCCTTCGGCCTGGTGGGCGAATCGGGCTGCGGCAAGAGCATCACGGCGCTGGCGGTGATGGGCCTGCTGCGCCGGCCGCTGTCGCTCGGCGGCGGTCGCATCGTGCTCGACGGTCAGGAGATCCAGGACGTCTCGGCCGCCGAGATGCGCCGGCTGCGCGGCAAGCGCATCGCGATGATCTTCCAGGAGCCGATGACGGCGCTCAATCCGTTGTCGCCGGTCGGCCGCCAGATCGCCGAGATGTTCGTGCTGCACCAGGGCATGGGCTGGAAGGAGGCAATGGACCGCGCCGAGGACGCGTTGCGGCAGGTTCGCGTGCCCTCGCCCGAACGGCGCATCAAGGACTTCCCGCATCAGCTCTCCGGCGGCATGCGCCAGCGGGTGATGATCGCCATTGCGCTGGCCTGCGGGCCCGACCTGCTGGTCGCCGACGAGCCGACCACGGCGCTCGACGTCACGGTGCAGGCCGAGATCATCGACCTGATGGCCGAGCTCTGCGCCGCCAAGGGTACGGCCATCCTGATGATCAGCCACGACCTCGGCCTGGTGGCCAACATGTGCAAGCGCGTCGCCGTCATGTATGCCGGCCGCATCGTCGAAAGCCAGCCGGCCGACGCCATCTTCGCCACGCCCAGCCACCCCTACACCCGCGGCCTGGTCGATTCCCTGCCGCGCCTCGGCGAGCGGTCCAAGCGCGGACGCCAGCGACTGCGCGAGATCTCGGGCGTGGTGCCCTCGATCGCCGCCTATCCCGCCGGCTGCCGCTTCAATCCGCGCTGTTCCTCCGTCACCGATATCTGCCGCACGGTCGCGCCCGACGCGACCCCGTTGCCGGCCGACGGCCTCGTCAGGTGCCATCACCATGGCTGATTCGCTGCTCTCCCTCGACGACCTCGCCGTCCATTTCAAGATCGGCAACGCCCTGGGCGGCGGCATCAAGACCCTGAAGGCCGTCGACGGCGTCACCCTGGACGTGAAGCCGGGCGAGTGCCTGGGCCTGGTCGGCGAATCGGGCTGCGGCAAGTCCACTCTGGCACTGGCCATCATGGGATTGCTGTCGCCGACCCGCGGTTCGGTCGGCATCGACGGCCTGCAGATCACCGACAGCAAGGCCGCGGACCGCATGAAAATGGCCCGCACGGTCCAGATGGTCTTCCAGGATCCTTACGCCTCGCTCAATCCGCGGCAGACCGTGCGCCGCACGCTCGCCGATCCGCTGCGCCTGCACGGCATCACCGACAAGGCCGAGGTCGAAGGCCGCGTCATCGACATGATGGCCAAGGTCGGACTCCGGCCCGAGCAGGCCGACCGCTATCCGCACGAATTCTCCGGCGGCCAGCGCCAGCGCATCGGCATCGCCCGCGCCCTGATCCTGAAACCCAAGCTGGTGATCTGCGACGAGCCGGTCTCGGCTCTCGACGTGTCGATCCGCGCCCAGATCATCAATCTGCTGCTGGAGCTCAAGGACGAGCTCGGTCTCGCCTACATCATGATCAGCCACGATCTCGGCGTGGTCGAACATGTCAGCGACCGGGTGGCGGTCATGTATCTCGGCCGCATCGTCGAGCAGGGCGGCTGGCAGGAGATCTTCGAGGATCCGCGCCATCCCTATACGCGCGCCCTGATCGCCGCGATCCCCGATCCGTTCCATCGCGCCGCCATCAGCGACAAGGCCAAGGCACGCGGCGAGATCCCCAGCGCGCTCAACCCGCCGCCGGGTTGCCATTTCCACCCGCGCTGCCCCCTCAAGGCCGATATCTGCGTGTCACAGGATCCGACCCTGGCCGCCGTCGCCGAGGGCCATCGCGCTGCTTGCCATTTTCGCGACCGCGTGAATTGATGGGGCAAAAGCTCCATGAAGTCGTCAGACGTCGACCGCATCACCAACTGGATCGTCCGTCGCGGCCTGCAAGGCGCGCAGGAGGCCGACCTGCTGCGCGAGTTCTGCGAGAAATGCAATGCGGCCGGCCTGCCGATCGCGCGGGCACTCGTCGTCATCGACACCTTGCACCCCGTGCATGAAGGCACTGTCTTCCGTTGGCGCAACGACGATGTCGAAGAGAACGCCGTCACCAACTATGGCCGCACGGTCGAAGGCGCCACCGCAGACACCTGGTATCGCAGCCCCTTCTATCACGTGCTGCAGACCGGCGGCGAAGAGCTGCGCCGGCGTATCGGCCAGGGTGAGCCGGCCGACTTTTCCATCATCCAGGACATGAAGGATCAGGGGCACACCGACTACGTCGTCTTCGTCTATCGGTTTGCAACCGATGCCACGATCGGCGAGATGGATTGCGTCTATTCCGGCTGGTCGACACGCAGCCCCGACGGCTTCAGCGACGCGGGCATGTCCGCGCTTCGCCTGCTCGTGCCGGCCCTGGGGCTCGCGATCAAGAGCGCCGGGCTCGCCAATGTTGCGCACACGCTGGTCGAGACATATCTCGGTCGCGACGCCGGCCGTCGGGTGATCCAAGGCCGGACCCAGCGCGGCGTCGCCGATCGCATCGAGGCCGCCCTGTGGTTCTCCGACCTGCGCGGCTACACAACCATCACCGACACCGCCTCACCCGGCGAGATCATCCCGTTGCTGAACGACTATGCCGAAGTCGTCATTACGGCGATTCATGAGGCGGGCGGCGACGTGCTGAAGCTGATCGGCGACGGCACCTTGGCGCTGTTCCGTGCCGACGATCCGGCCGAAGCCTGCCGCCGGGCGCTGCAGGCCGAGGAAAATCTCCGCGTGCGAATCGGGGAGCTGAATGAGAGGCGCAAGGCCGAGGAGCGGCCCATCACCTCCGTCTATATCGGCCTGCATGTCGGCGAGGTGTTCTACGGCAATGTCGGCAGCGTCGACCGGCTCGATTTCACAGTGGTGGGCCCGGCGGTCAACGAGACCAGCCGCATCGCCTCGATGTGTCGATCGGTCGACCGGCCGGTCCTGGTCTCCTCGGCCTTCGCCGCCTCCCTGTCGGCCACCGAGCGGACCATGCTGGTCTCGGTCGGCCGCTTCGCGTTGCGCGGCGTCGGCCGTGCCCAGGAGCTCTTCACGCTCGACCCGGAGCTGCTGTAAGCCTTTGGTATGGTTGTTCCACTCGGCCGGCCTGATAGGTTCGCCGCCGGACAACATCGGAGCAGCTCATGGCAAAGACGCCCACCGCCCCCACCATCTCGATCGGCATCAAGGAAGCGGACCGCAAGAAGATCGCCGATGGGCTCAGCCATCTGCTGGCCGACACCTACACGCTCTATCTCACGACGCACAATTTTCACTGGAACGTGACCGGACCGATGTTCACGTCGCTCCACACCATGTTCATGACGCAGTACACCGAACTCTGGAACGCCGTGGATCCGATCGCCGAGCGCATCCGCTCGCTGGGCTATCCCGCACCGGGTTCCTACGGCCAGTTCGGCAAGCTGAGCTCGCTCGCCGACGCGCCGGCCAAGCCGCCCAAGGCGCTCGACATGGTGCGTATCCTCGTAGACGGCCACGAGGCCGTGGCCCGAACCGCCCGTGGGGTCTTCCCGTTGGCCGACAAGGCGAGTGACGAGCCGACTGCCGACCTGCTCACCCAGCGCCTGACGGTGCACGAGCAGGCGGCATGGATGCTGCGATCGCTGTTGGAGTAGAAACCGCCAGGCGAATCCAACTTTCGCTTGTAAAAATTCCGGATCCCGGCTTGCGCCCGTTCCTCCCAGCTGCCTACCATGACGGCAACAACGAAGCCGTCCAACGAGACGGCAGTCCTGGGAGGACAGCATGGCCAAGACCAAGCGTCGTAGCGTGCTTAAGCTTGCCGGCGGCACAGCCGCCGTTTCGTTGGGAGGTTTGGCGGGCATTCTCGCCACCGGGCGGACTCCCGCCTACGCGCAGCAGAAGACCGTCCACTGGCTGAAGTGGGTCGACTTCGTTCCGGCGTCCGACACCCTGTTGCGGCGCGAGTTGCTGCCCGAGGCCGAGAAGCAGCTCGGCATCAAGGTCAATCTCGAAACGGTGAACGGCAACGATCTGCAGCCGCGCGCCACCGCCGCCATCCAGTCGGGGGCAGGCCCCGACCTGATCATGGCCTTCAACAACCAGACCTATCTCTACGCCAACAGTGTGGTGGATCTCTCGGAGCTCGCCGAGTCCGTCGGCAAGGCCGAGGGTGGCATCTACAAATATGCCCGCGCGATCTGCAGCGACGGCAAGATGTTCATGGGCATGCCCTGGGCAGTGATCGGCGCCATGATCGCCTATCGCAAGTCGTGGTTCGACGATGTCGGCGTCACCTCGTTCCCCAAGACCTGGGTCGAGTATCGTGACGCCGCCAAGAAGCTGAAGGCCAAGGGCCGGCCAATCGGCCAGACGCTTGGCCATACGTTCGGCGACGCCCCGACCTTCACCTACCCCTACCTCTGGTCGTGGGGCGGCATGGAAGTCGACGCCGACGGCAAGACCGTCGTCCTCAACTCGCCGGCCACGATCGAATCGGTGAAGTTCATGCAGGGCTTCTGGAAGGAAGGCTGCGACGAAGGCGGACTCGCCTGGGACGACACCAACAACAACCGTGCCTTCCTGTCGCAGACCATCTCGGCGACCCTGAACGGCGCTTCGATCTACATCGAGACCTTGCGCAAGCCCGACCAGTACAAGACCGAGAAGGGCGAGCCGATGAACAAGGACATCCTGCACTCGCCGCTGCCGTCGGGACCGGCGGGGCAGTTCGGCATGCATCTCCTGCAGTCGCACATGCTGATGAAGTATTCCAAGAATCAGGATGCGGCGAAGGAATTCCTGAAGTGGATCCATACCGAGAAGAACTTCGAGAAGTGGTTCGTCTCGCAGAAGGGCTTCGCGACGCCTTGCACGGAGAAATGGGAAGGCCACAAGGTGTGGTCCGACGATCCGGTCATGGCGCCCTTCAAGGTCGCAGCCAAGCTCGGCCAGGCGCCGGGCCATGCCGGCCCTCCGAACGGCAAGGCCGCCGAGGCGCTGTCGAAGTACATCATCACCGACATGTACGCCAAGGCCGTCCAGGGCATGGCGGCCGAGGAAGCCGTCAAGTGGGCCGACGCGGAGCTGAAGAAGATCTACTCGGTCTGAAGCCAGGGGCGAGGTTCACGACGACATTCGCGTAGTCCAACCGGTGAGTGGATCATGGCGGTGACCGCAGTTTCGGGCCCAGTAGCCCGACCAACCCCGCGACTGCGGCGCATGGAGGACGAGCGCTGGCTCGCCTTCGCGCTGCTCGTGCCGACAGCCGTGCTGCTCGGCCTGTTCATCGCCTATCCCTTCATCGAAGGCGTGCTGTTGTCGCTCAACAGCACGCGCGTCGGCGTCAAGGGCGACTTCGTCGGGCTGAAGAACTTCGACAAGATCTGGAACGACAGCATCTTCCGGACCTCGGTGTGGAACACCTTCTGGTACACGGGCGTCACGACGGTATTCAAGCTGGCGCTGGGCCTGTGGCTGGCCATGTTGCTCAATCGGCATTTCAAGGGCAAGGCGCTGGTCCGCGCCTTCATCCTGCTGCCCTTCATCATCCCCACGGTGCTGTCGACCTTCGCCTGGAAGTGGATGTTCGATCCGACCTTCAGCGTCATCAACTGGACGCTGTTCCAGCTCGGCTTCATCACCCAGCGCATCAACTGGCTGGGCGATCCCGACCTCGCGATGACCTCGATCATCATCGTCAATGTCTGGCGCGGCGTGCCGTTCTTCGCCATCAGCCTGCTGGCCGGCCTACAGACCATCAGCCCCGAGCTGCAGGAGGCGGCGGCCATCGACGGCGCCCGGCCGTGGCAGCGTTTCTGGCACGTCACCTGGCCATTGCTGCTGCCGGTCACGATGGTGGTGGTGCTGTTTTCGGTGATCCAGACCTTCGCCGACTTCCAGCTCGTCTATGTGATGACCGGTGGCGGCCCGGCCAATGCCACGCATCTCTTCGCCACCTACGCCTATCAGCTCGGAATCGGCACCGGCCTGCTCTCGGAGGGCGCGGCGGTCTCGCTCGCCATGTTCCCCTTCCTGTTCCTGATCGTGGTGGTGCAGCTCCTCTACATCCGTCGCGTGGAGACACGGTGATGATCTGTGATGCGGAGGCGCGCAAATGATCGAAGGTGCGGTCTGGCGGAAGTGGGTCTTCTACAACATCCCGCTCATCCTGTTCGTGTTCGTGCTGCTCTTCCCGTTCTACTGGATGATCATCACGACTTTCCGGCCGGACGGCGAGCTCTACCGGCCGTGGAACGCGGCCAACTACCAGCCGTTCTGGACCAACAATCCGACCCTGGATCACGTCCTCTATCTGTTTGAGGAAACCTCGTTCGGCCGATGGATGCTGAACACCATGTTCATCGCCGCTGTCTCGACGGTGATCTCGCTGATCTGCGGTGTGTTCGCGGGCTATGCGCTGGCCCGCCTCAACTTCCCCTTTGCCGGCGGGCTGGGCACGGTGATCTTCGTCACCTACCTGGTGCCGCAGACGCTGCTCTTCATCCCGCTCGCCGAGATCATCCGCAACTTTCAGCTCGGCGACACGCCCTGGGCGCTGATCCTCACCTACCCGACCTTCCTGATCCCGTTCTGCACCTGGCTGATGATGGGCTACTTCAAGGCCATCCCGAAGGAACTGGAGGAATGCGCCCGCATCGACGGCGCCTCGCGCTGGAAGGCCATGGTCTACATCATCCTGCCGGTGGCGGTGCCCGGCATCCTGTCGGCCGGCATCTTCGCCTTCACGCTCTCCTGGAACGAGTTCATCTACGCCCTCGTCTTCCTCTCCTCGCCCGACCAGAAGACCGTGCCGGTCGGCGTCACGTCGGAGCTGATCCGCGGCGACGTCTTCTTCTGGGGGCCGCTGATGGCCGGTGCGTTGCTGGGCTCGATCCCGGTGGCGATCGTCTACTCCTTCTTCGTCGAACACTACGTCTCGGGCCTCACCGGCTCGGTCAAGGGTTAGCGCCCGGGGATTTGGCACCATGGCACTGGTCAGCATCCGCAGCGTCAACAAGGTCTATGATGGCAACGTCCATGCCGTGAAGGACGTCAGCCTCGAGATCCGCGACAAGGAGTTCATGGTCTTCGTCGGCCCGTCAGGCTGCGGCAAGACCACGACCTTGCGCATGGTCGCCGGCCTCGAATCGATCACCTCGGGCGACATCGTGATCGGCGATACGGTGGTGAACCAGCTGCCGCCGATGGACCGCGACATCGCCATGGTGTTCCAGAACTACGCGCTCTACCCGCATATGAGCGTGTTCCACAACATGGCGTTCGGCCTGAAGATGCGGAAATTCGAGAAGCCCGAGATCGACAAGCGCGTGCGCGATGCCGCCGCCATCCTGGGCATCGAGACCCTGCTCGACCGCAAGCCGCGTCAGCTCTCCGGCGGCCAGCGCCAGAGGGTAGCTTTGGGCCGCGCCATCGTGCGTCATCCGCAGGTCTTCCTGTTCGACGAGCCGCTCAGCAACCTCGACGCCAAGCTGCGCGTGCAGATGCGGGTCGAGCTCAAGAAGCTGCACGAACGGCTCGGCACCACGGCAATCTACGTCACCCACGACCAGGTCGAAGCCATGACCTTGGGCGATCGCGTCGTGGTGATGAAGGACGGCATCGTCCAGCAGGTCGGCGAACCGCTGGAGCTCTACAATACGCCGGCCAACAAATTCGTTGCGGGCTTCATCGGCTCGCCGGCGATGAACTTCGCCGATGTCACCCTGGCCGAGAGCGGCGGCCGCTTGTGGGCCGAAGCCCAGGGCCTGCGGATCGGCCTGCCCGACCCGATCGCCCGCCGCGCCAACGGCCGCAACGGAGCCCACGCCACCTTGGGCATCAGGCCGGAGGACATCCATCTCGCCAGCCCAACCGACGCCGACGACCTCTGCTTCGAGGCCGAAGTCGAGGTGATCGAGCAGCTGGGATCGGAAATCGTGCTCGACACGCGGGTCGGTCGCTCGGCCTTCGTCGCGAGCGTCGACCCGTCGCTGCGTATGAAAGTGCACGATCGGCTGAAGCTCGCCATGAACCCGGCCCGCCTGCACCTGTTCGATGCAGGGTCGGAAGCAGCGATCTAGGGGGTCGAGCCCCTTAGCGCGAAGGACTTCCCGGGCCGCGCCTGTCTGCAGGAAATTGATGAGCGCGCCTGCCGCCCCGGCCTGATGCGCTTGCGCTTCGATGCCGGCGACGAAAACGGTGACCATGTCCGAAAATCGCCAGACAATAGTGACGGCGCGTCCTATCCAGACAAAACGATGACGGATATTGGTGCCGGCTCTCAGCCTTATCAGCCGGCCGCCGCTTGATCCTGAGGACACCGGAATGCAAGTCGAGCTGTTCGATCTCGCCCCGGTCGTTTTGGGCCTGGGCTTCCGGGAGGAGATCATTTCTCCTGCGGAAGAGCGCGAGCTCATCCGTGAGATCGACCGGATCGACCTGCCGCATTTTCCGTTTCAGGGCTGGACCAGTAAGCGTCGCTCGCGCTCGTTCGGCTGGCTCTATGACTTCAACAGCTCCGACTTCGGGCCGACCGATCCGATCCCGCCCTTCTTGCTCCCGCTGAAATCTCGCGCTGCGGCTTTCGCGGGCGTTGCAGTCCAAGACGTGGTCCAGGCCTCAGTCATCAAGTACGAGCCCGGCGCCGGGATCGGTTGGCACAAGGACCGGCCCGAGCTCGATGCGGTCATCGGCATCTCCCTCGGGTCGCCAGCGACCATGCGCTTCCGGCGGCGGACCAAGACCGGTTTCGACCGCGCCTCGGTCTTTCTGCCGCCGCGCTCGATCTATCACCTCGACGGTGATGTCAGATACGGATGGGAGCACAGCATCGCCCCCGGCATCGCAACGAGGTGGTCCATCACCTTTCGCGGCTTGTCGGAGAAGGGAAAACACAGAGCAGGTCGAGCGATCCGCAGGGACGTCGACGGCGCTGTCGAGATTTGAGGGTACAAATGTCTGGCCTGATCGCTCCGAGCTATACGACATTTTTCACGGCAAACGGCGAGTGCTCGATCGCCTGGAACGACAAGGGCATCGCCAACCTCCTCCTTCCCACCAACTATCCCGCCGACGTCGAGCGATGGCGCAAGCGTCGAGTGCCCGAAGCTCGGCGTGATACGCCCGACGAGCGCGTCACGGCGGTGATCGATGCCGCGACCCGGTATTTCGAGGGCGTGTTCGTCGATTTTTCCGAGGTGCCCGTCGACCTGAGCGGGCAAAGCGAATTCTTCACGCAGATCTACCGAGCCCTGCGCCTGGTCAAGTACGGTGAAACCACGACCTATGGTGCCCTGGCACGGAATTTGGGAGCGGGACCCGAAATGGCGCGCGACGTCGGTGCCGCGATGGCAACGAACCCGGTGCCGTTGATCATCCCTTGTCATTGCGTCTTGGCGGCGGGCGGCAAGGTCGGTGGCTTCTCCGCCCCCGGCGGGGCGACCTCCAAGATTCGAATGCTGCGCTTGGAGGGTGTCGAGGTCAGCGAGCCGAAGCCCGGCAAACCGGCGCCATCGGCTCAAGGTGGGTTCAAGTTCTGATGAATCGACCATAGTTTGCCGGCTGACGCGACAACCGTCCTCTCCCGTTCGCGGGCGGCATCGGGTGCCTCAGCCAAAACGGAGTGAGGGGAAAGAAAGACCATGCCCCTGCAGAACCGGGTCGACCCGTTCGGAGCCATCCATGCCGTGCCGACACGCGGCCTGTTCACCGGCAACCGCGGCATCATCCATGATCCGGAGACCAAGGCACTCCTCAAGAAGCGCTGGGCTTCGCCGGCCTGGATCACCTGCGTTTGCCAATTCCGTGACTGGCGGCGCGTGCCGATGGGCAGGAACAGGCCCGGCGGCAAGGCCGGCTGGACGGAGCTTTTCTTTCTCGACGAAGTGACGGCTCTGGCCGCAGGCCATCGGCCCTGCTTCTTCTGTCGGCGCGAACGGGCGATCGATTTCGTCGCCCGATTCGGCAAGGCGTTCGGCATCGCAGAGCCTCGCGCGCCGATGGTCGACAAACGGCTGCATAGGGAACGGATGGCATCCGGGGGACGCCCACCTGCGGTGACGCTGCCGGAGCTTGATGGCTTCCCGGATGGGGTGATGGTCGCAGATGGCAGCAGAGCCTATACGCTGCGTGCCGGCAAAGCGCGCGGCTGGTCGTTCACGGGCTATACCGAACCGGTCGCTTTCGACTGCCTTGCCGATCGGCCGCTGTGTCTGCTGACGCCGGCGACCACCATTGCAGTGCTGCGCCAAGGCTTCTCCCCGGTCTGGCACCCTTCCGCCGATACTTAACGCCACTTGGAACGTCGCCCCTTGCAAGGCCGCGCTGCTCGACAAACGTGACGTCGTTAACGTCAAACACACATTAGAGCACGTTCCGCTCGACTGGACTCAGTCGAGCGGAAGGTCGTGCTCTAGATTCTATTGATTCTAGAGCAGCTTATGCCCGGGAAGAGGGAGCCGCAGGCGGCTCCTTCTTCCCGGGCGCTGCTCTAGGGATCAAGCCCCTTGGCACGAAAGACGTCCCTGGCGGTGTCGGTCCGCAGGAAATCGATGAGCGCTGCTGCCGCCCCGCGTTGAGGCGTTTGCGCTTCGATCCCCGCAACGAAAACCGTGACCATGTGCAGGTCACCCGGCAGCGGCCCCACGATCTCGATGCCGGGGACCTGCAGCAGTTCGGGGATCTGCTGGACGGCGAGATCGGCTTCTCCCGTTAGCAGGAAATCGCCGCTGAGCCCCGCCGGCGGCGGGAACCTGGTCTTGGCATTGACGGCCTCGGCGATCCCCAGGCGCTCCAGCAGCTTGGCGAAATAGATGCCGCTGGCGCCGCCGGCCGCGGGATCGGTGTAGGAGATCGCCCGTGCCGCGAGCAAGGTCCGCTTCAGCGCCTCGGGAGTCGAGATGTCCGGTCGGGCCGCACCAGCCTTGATCGCAATGGCGGTGGCGGAGCTCGCCAAGGTGACTTCCGAGTGCGCCAGCACGCGTCCTTCGCGGGTCATGGTGTCGATGCCGGCACGGTTGAGGATGAGCACGTCCGCCGTTTCACCGCCCTGCAGGCGCTTCACCAGCACGGGCGCGGTGTTCCAGGTGACCTCGAGGCGAATCCCATTCGCGATCTCGAACCGAGGGGCGAGTTCCTCGAGCACGCTCTGCACGGCGATCGTGCTGAAGACCCTGAGTTCGCGCGTCACGTCGCCTCCAGTATCGTGCCGATTACTTTGCCGGTCCGCCCCAGCTCTCCAGCACGTCCCATTTCGCCTTGCGCTGCTCCTCGCGCGATTTCTTGAAATCGTGCCCGTAGGGCGCCGTGTCGAACGAGCCGTAGGTCGGGTTGGCGATCATCAGCCATTGCTTGCCCCAATAGGGCATGCCGGCCTCGAAGGCCTTCATGCGGTCGGCTTCGCTGCTGCGATAGCGGTCGTCGAAGTCGCCGAGATTGTCGCCGATGTTCAGCAGCACGCGATAATCCTTGGCGACCACCGCCCGACGCGTGCTCTTGGCGCCGCCCCATTCCGGCTTCTCGTTCTGCATCAGGAAGGTGTCGACATTGCCGCCCATCGGGAAACCGAGCTTCTGCATATTCTCGCGCGTGTCCTTCTCGGTCTCGGCCGCACGGTTGGTGATGTAGAAGACCTTCACGCCTTTGGCATCGGCGTACTTCACGAACTCCAGCGCGCCCGGGATCGCCGTTGAAATCTGCGCCGCGCAGAACGCGTTCCAGGTCCGGGTGCTGAAGGTCTGGTTGTTCTTCATCATCCAGACCTGGTACGTCGAATTGTCGAGCAAGGTTTCGTCGACATCGAGGACGACCGCCGTCGGCAGCGCCTGATAGTCGCCCTTCTGCTCCGCCGGCGCCGCCGTCCAGCCCTTGTCGGCCAGCGCCTCGTCGAGCCGGATCCGGGCCAGCGCATAGATCGAGAGCGCATTGGCCTTGTATTCGACGGCACGCTGCGTCCAGAGCGCCGCCAGCAGCAGGTCGTTGGCCTCCTGGGCGCGGGCGGTCGCACCGGTCACGCTGATCCCGAAAAGAGCGACCATCACGGCGGCGAGCGCCCAGCTGGTTCGTGCGATCATGCCACCATCTCCTTCAGCAGCTTGCGCTTGGTATCGGCGTCGACGAAGGAGGCCTCGATCGTCCGCCGTGCGATGACGCGCAGCTCCTGCTCGCCGAGCCCCGCCATCTCGTATTCCAGGCCAAGCGACGTATGGAAGAACGGCGGGTCGTCGGAATTGAGCGTCACCGGCACGCCGGCGTCGATCAGCCGATGCAGCGGATGCGCCGCCCGGTCGGCATAGAGGCCCAGCGCCACGTTGCTGCCGGGGCAGACCTCCAGCACGATGCCGCGCCGCGCCAGCTCGGCCATCAGCGCCGGATCCTCCGCCGAGCGCACGCCATGGCCGATGCGGGTCACCGGCAGGTCGCGGATGGCGGCCCAGACGCTTTCCGGCCCGACCACCTCGCCGGCATGGGCGGTGCAGCCGTAACCCTTCTCGTGGACGAGCCGATAGGCCGGCGCAAAGTCGATGGGAGCGAAACGGGCTTCGTCGCCACCCATGCCGAAGCCCACGACATAGGGATGCGGTTCGGCCACCATCACCTTCGCCATGGCGAGCGCACGCTCCGGACCGAGATGGCGGATGCAGATGATGATGATGCGCCCCACGATCCCGAACTCGCGACCAGCGCGATCGATCCCGCTCGCCAGCGCCGCGAGCCAGTCGGCGTAGGAGATGCCGAGCTTGGCCGGCCGCTCCGGCGAGCAGAACATCTCGACGTAGGTCGCGCCCTCGCGCGCCGCCGTGGCGAGGTAGGAGTAGATCACGTCGCTGAAGTCACGCGGCGTCTTGAGCGCGGTACAGACGCGATCGTAGGAGTCGAGGAAGCTCAGGAAATCCTTCCAGGCGTAGTGGCCGTTGCCATCGAACAGGTTGGAAGGCAGCGCGATGCCGTTGCGTTCCGCGAGCTCGCGCGCCAGGGCCGGCGGAATGGACCCTTCGAGATGGCAATGGATCTCCGCCTTGGGGGTCAGAATCTTGGTCGTCACATGAAACCTCGAGGCGGTCGCCCCGGCCGTTGCAGCCAGTTGTCCGCCGGATATTCGGCTGCAGCATCTATCAGGTGCAAGGCATAGGCATGGCGTTGTCGAGGCGACCGGTTGGGCGCGCTGGCATGGGGCAGCAGGCCGTGCAGGACAACCAACGAGCCGCGCCGGGCTTCCAGGGCGACCGGCTCGACCGCCGGCCAGGGGGCCGGGTCGAGTATCTCGGTTACCAAATCGTTCCCGACTTGCCGAAAACGCTGCCGCAGCGGGCCGCGATGGCCGCCCGGCAGGGCCAGCAGGCAGCCATTGTCCCGGTCTGCATCGTCCAGTGCCAGCCAGAAACCGGTCACCGTCGAGGGCCGGGTATAGAGGTAGGTCGCATCCTGGTGCCAGCCAACCTCGGCGCCGATATGCGGCTGCTTGAAGAGGTACATCGACTGCAGCAGCAACGGCTGCCGGAAGCCCAGGGTCCGGGCCAGATCGGCGAATTGCGGCCGGCGCGAAACGGAATCGAAGACCGGATCGAGATCGTGCAGGGCATGGCCGATCTTGTTCAGCGCCTGCGCCGTGGACTGGTCTGTCGCCCCTTCCTCGAAGAAAAACCGGATCGCCTCCCCCGATTCGCGGAAATAGCGGTCGCGGGCATGGTCCTGGTCACGCGCCGAGAAGACGGTGCGCGTCGGCCCGGGGTCGAAGGCCGCCACCAGCTTGGCCGCCCTCTCCTGCAGGGCGTCGCAGTCCGACGGCGCCACGAAGTCCTCGAGCACGAGAAAGCCGTCGCGGGCATAGGCGTCGAGATCGACCGCGGTCATGCCACCCGCTCCATCAGGACGGACTTCGGCGCCGGCGGCCCGTCGCCGATCCGGATCGCCCGCCGGACCTCCGCCATCGCCTGGTCGGCGGCGGCGTCGGTCGCGGCATGAACGACACAAAGCGGACTGCCGGCCCGGACGGGGGTGCCGAGGTCGACCACGTCGGTGAGGCCGACCGAGGGATCGATGGCATCGTCGGCGTGGGTGCGGCCGCCACCGAGCGTGACCACCGCGATGCCGACGTCGCGGGCGTTCATGCCGACGACATAGCCCGTGCGCTCGGCCGTACAGGGACGGACGACCGGCGCATGCGCCAGGTAGCGGGCGGAATGCTCGAGAAAGTCCGACGGCCCGCCCAGCGCATCGACCATTCGCCCGAACGTCTCGGCCGCCCGGCCGTCCGCCAGCGCGGCTTCGGCTTGGGCCCGCCCCGTCGCCGCATCCGGCACCAGCTTGCCGAGGACCAGCATCTCGCCGGCCAGCGCCATCGTCACTTCGTGCAGGCGCGGCTCGCGCGTGCCGTTTCCCGTAAGGTAGGCGACCGTCTCCGCGACCTCGAGCGCATTGCCGACATCGCGGCCCAGCACGCGGTCCATGTCGGTGATGAGTGCCACCGTCGGCAGGCCGGCGCGGTTGGCCACGTCGACCAGGCTCCGGGCAAGGTCGCGCGCCATCTCCTCCGTATCGCAGAAAGCGCCCGAGCCGCATTTCACGTCCATCACCAGCCCGTCGAGGCCCTCGGCGATCTTCTTCGAGAGGATCGAGCTCACCAGCAGCGGGATCGATTCGACGCTGCCGGTCACGTCGCGGGTCGCGTAGAGGCGGCGGTCGGCCGGCGCCAGATCGTCGGTCTGGCCGATCACGGCGCAGCCGACCTCGCGCACGACCTTACGGAAGGTGGCGATGTCGGGCTGCACGTTGTAACCCGAAATCGAGGCAAGCTTGTCCAGGGTGCCGCCGGTATGGCCGAGCCCGCGGCCGGAGATCATCGGCACGAAGCCACCGCAGGCCGCCACGATCGGCGCCAGCATCAGGCTCACCTTGTCGCCGACGCCACCGCTCGAATGCTTGTCGAGGACCGGGCCGGGAAGGTCGAGATCCGCCCAGTCCAGCACCAGGCCGGACCGTGCCAGGCCCAGGGTCAGCGCCACCCGCTCCGCCGTCGTCATGCCGCGGAAGAAGACGGTCATCGCGAAAGCCGCAACCTGGCCTTCGCTCAGGCTGCCGTCGTGGATGCCGCGCACGATGAAGGCGACCTCATCGGCGGAGAGCTCGTGACCGTCACGCTTACGGCGAATGATCTCCTGCGGCAGCATGGCGGCTAATCGTACTGTTCCAGGAACGTGCGCAACAGGCGGCGCACGGTGGCGGACGCCGTGCCCGCAACCGCCAGGGTCTGCTCATGGCCGAGCGCGCCGGGCACCAGGCCCGCGGCATAGTTGGTCATCAGCGAGAACGCCACGACCTTGAGGCCGGCATGGCGGGCCAGGATCGTCTCCGGCGCGGTCGACATGCCGACCGCATCGGCACCCAGCACGCGGGCGGCGCGGATTTCGGCCGGCGTCTCGAAGCTTGGCCCGCTGAAGAAGATGTAGACGCCCTCGTGACAGGTCACATTGGCTTCACGGGCGGCCGCCAGCAGCTTCTTGAGCAGGGCCGGATCATAGGCATCGACCATGTCGACGAAGCGGCTGTCGCCGGGCCCGATGCCGAACAAGGGATTGATGCCGGCAAAATTGATGTGGTCGCTGATCGCCATGACCGAGCCCGGCGGCATGTCGAGCCGCAGGCTGCCGGCCGCGTTGGTCTGCAACAGCGTCTCGCAGCCGAGATCGGCAACGGCACGGATCGCCGCCCGCATCTCGTCGGCCCTGCCGCGCTCGTAATAGTGCGCTCGGCCTTGCAGGACGGCGACCGGCGTCGGGCCGACATGCCCCAGGACCAGGCAGCCGGCATGGCTGCCGACCGTCGTGGGCGGAAAGCCCGGCAGATCCGCATAGGGAAAGGTGGCAACCTGGGCGACCTCGTCGGCGAAACCACCGAGACCGGAGCCCAGGATCACCGCGACCCTGGGACGAAAGCCCGGCGCAGCGCGCGCGATCGCCTCGTTCACGACGTCGTTCATGCCGGGGACACGTGATGGGGGCCGAACGACAGGGGCAGCAATTGCCCCAAGGTCATCGTCCGATGCAGCCCGTCCGGCCCACAGAGATGGATCGGCGTGTCGTCAGCCGCAAACTCGCGCAGTTTCTGGCGGCAGCCCCCGCAGGGCGTGATCGTTTCCGGACCAGGGCCGATCACCAGGCATTCGAGGATGCGCTTGCGGCCTGACGCGACGAGGGCGGCGATGGCGCCGGCCTCGGCGCAAGTGCCCTGCGGGTAGGCGGCATTCTCGACGTTGCAGCCGCCATGGATCGAGCCGTCTTCGGCCCTGAGCGCGGCGCCGACATGGAATTTCGAATAGGGCGCGTGGGCATGCAGCATCGCCCGTCGCGCCACCTGGAGCAGATCGTCCATCTCAGTGCTCCTTCTCGTAGGGAATGCCGGCAGCTTTCGGCGCCACGGCGTTGCCGATGAAACCTGCCAACAGGAACAAGGTCAGAAGATAGGGCAAGGCCTGGATCAGTTGCACCGGAACTTCGCCGACGCCCGGCACGGACACGCCCTGCAGGCGGATGGCCACGGCGTCGAGCAGGCCGAAGATCAGGCAGGCACCGAAGGCCGGAAACGGCCGCCACTTGCCGAAGATGATGGCAGCCAGCGCAATGAAGCCCTGCCCTGCCGTCATGTCGCGGCTGAAACCGGCGTTTTGCGCCATCGAGAGATAAGCCCCGGCGAGGCCGGCGAACAAACCGCATAGAAGAACGGCGCGGTAGCGCAGCCAGCCGACCGACACACCGGCCCCATCGACCGCGAGCGGCATCTCGCCAACCGCGCGCAACCGGAGGCCAAAGCGCGTGCGGGCGATCGCCCACCAGGTAAAGGGCACCGACAGCAGGGCGGCGTAGACCAGGATGTTGTCGCGTGCGACCGGGAAGAAGATCGGCATCAGCCGTTCGCTGTCGCCGAGCGGCGGCGTCTGCCCGCCGCGCGCAAACCAAGCCGTTCCCAGGACGACCGTGAGGCCGGCCGCCAGGATGTTGAGGGCAATGCCGCTCACGACCTGGTTGCCGCGGTAGGTGATGCAGGCAACGCCATGCAGCAGCGCCATCACTTCGGCGGCGACGATCCCCGCACCGACCCCGGCCCAGATCGAGCCGGTCAGCGAGGCCGTCGCGGCGGCGAAGAAAGCCGCCATCAGCATCTTGCCTTCGAGCCCGACATCGATGATGCCGCTCTTCTCGGAAAACAACCCGCCCATGGCGCAGAGCACCAGGGGCGTCGCCACGCGCAACGTCGCCGCGAGCGTGAGGGTGACGAAGGTGAGCGTTTCCTCCATCGCTCAGCTCCGGCGGCCAACCAGCGCCTGCAGCCAGGGTCGCGGCAGATGAGCCAGCGCACCGCAGAACAGGATGACCAGGCCCTGGATCACCACGACCATCTCGCGGGTCATGGCCGGAATCTCGAAGGAAAGTTCGGTACCACCCTGTTGCAGAGCGCCGAACAGGAGAGCCGCCAGCACGATGCCGAACGGGTGGCTGCGCCCCATCAGAGCGACGGCGATGCCGGCGAAGCCATAGCCGGCCGGGAAGTCGAGCACGATGCGATGATGCACGCCCAGCAGTTCGTTGACGGCGACACCGGCCGCCAGCGCGCCGGACAAGCACATCGCCAGCATGGTCATGCGCCGGAGGTTGGTGCCGGCATAGGTCGCCGCCTCGGCATTGTGGCCCATGGTGCGCAGCGCATAGCCCCAGCTGGTGCGCCAGAGGAAGACCCAGACGGCAACCGCACTGAGCAGGGCCAGGGCAAAGGCAAGGTTGAGGGCCGACGGCGCCACCGCGATGCCGACCGACTTCAGCACGGCCTGCATCGACGGCAGCGACGCCGCTTCGGAGAAGCCACGGCTCTGCGGCGACATCGAGCCCTGCGGCCGGAGCACGTTGCTCAGCAGGTAGACCATCAGCGCCGAGGCGACGAAATTGAACATGATGGTCGTGATGACGATATGGCTGCCGCGCCACGCCTGCATCCAGGCCGGCACGGCCGCCCAGGCCGCGCCAAAGGCGGCGGCGGCCAGGACGGCAAGCAAGATCAGCAGCGGCCCCGGCAGATAGCGGTCGAACGCCAGCACCGCGAGACCGCACCCCAGGCCGCCGATATAGGCCTGCCCCTCACCGCCGATATTGAACAGGCCGGCATGGAAAGCGATCGCCACCGCGAGGCCGGTGAAGATGAAATTGGTGGCGTAATAGAGCGTATAGCCGATCGCTTCCGAGGAGCCGAGCGCGCCGACCAGCAGGAGCTTCAGCGCCTGGAAGGAGTCGACACCTATGATGTGCACGATGACCCCGACGACCAGGAAGGCCAGCGCGACATTGACCAGCGGCAGGATGACGATCTCGACCCAGCCCGGCAGCGGCCGCCGCGCCGATTTCGGAGCGACCAGACTCATGCGTCGGCCATCATGCGGCCGAGCGTCCGCTCGTCGGCCTGATCGGCCGACACTTCGCCCACGATCCGCCCGCCGGACATGACCAGGACACGATCGGCCAGCGACAGGATCTCCTCGAGCTCGACCGAGACGATCAGGATGGCGCAGCCTGCGTCGCGGCTCTTCACCAGTTCGCGATGGATGAACTCGATGGCGCCGATATCGACGCCGCGCGTCGGCTGCCCCACCAGCAGCACCTTGGGCAGGCGCGACATCTCGCGGGCGAGGATCAGCTTCTGCTGATTGCCGCCGGAGAAATGCGACGACCGCAGGCCCGGCGCCTGCGGCCGGACGTCGAAGCGCCGCATCAGCTCGGCGCAATGCCGACCGACCGCCGGCGCATCGAGCAGATGGTTGCGACAGTAAGGCGGCTGGTCCTGATAGCCCAGGATCGACGTTTCCGAGGCCTCGAAGGCCGCCACTAGCCCCTGGCGCAGCCGATCCTCCGGAACATGGGCGAGGCCGAGTTCACGCATCTCAGCCGGATCGATGGGATGGTCCGGATCGACGGCACGGCCGCACACCTCCAGCCGGCCGGCGGTCGGCGCGCGAATCCCGGCGAGGACCTGCAGCAGCTCGGTCTGCCCGTTGCCCGAGACGCCGGCGATTCCCACGATCTCGCCGGCACGCAGATCGAGGTCGATACTGTCGAGCAGCCGCACGCCGCGACGATCGACCAGCGACAGGCCGCGCGCCGTCAGCATCGACTCGCCCTGAAGAGGCGGGCCCTTGTCGAGGTCGAGTCGGACCTTGCGGCCGACCATCAGCTCGGCGAGTTCGTCGGTGTTGGTATCGACCGTTCGCCGCTCGGCCACGACCTCGCCCTGGCGCATGACCACCACGCGGTCGGCAACGGCCATGACCTCGCGCAGCTTGTGGGTGATCAGGACGACCGTGACGCCGCGCTCCCGCAACGCCCGCAGGATCTCGAACAGGCGATCGGTCTCCTGCGGCGTGAGCACGGCGCTGGGCTCGTCGAGAATCAGCATGCGCGCGCCGCGGAACAGCACCTTCAGGATCTCGACGCGCTGCTGCTCGCCCACCGAGAGGTCGGCCACCCGGGCGTCGGGATCGACCGAGAGACCGTACTCGCGGCCGAGCCGCATCAGCTCAGCCCGGGCGGCCGCCATTCCGCGGGCCAGCAGCGGGCCGCCTTCGGCGCCGAGCACGAGGTTCTCCAGGACAGTGAAGGTGTCGACGAGCATGAAGTGCTGATGGACCATGCCGATGCCATGAGCGATGGCGTCGCGCGGGCTCGCCATGTCGACGGCTTGTCCCTCGATCAGGATCTGCCCGGCATCGGCCCGGTAGAGGCCATAGAGAATGCTCATCAAGGTCGACTTGCCGGCACCGTTCTCGCCCACGAGACCGGTGATGCTGCCGCGCGCGACGGCCAGCGAGACGCCCCGCACGGCGTGCACGGCGCCAAACGACTTGTCGATGTCCCTGAGTTCGATGGCCGCAGCGCCGGCCGTCAGCGATTGCACGAATTGTTGCTCATGTAATCGTGCACCACGATCTTGCCGGATATGATGTCGGCCTTGGCGGCCTCGACCTTGGCCTTCATCTCCGGCGTCACCAGCTTCTCGTTGTCCTTGTCGAGCGCCCAGTCGACGCCGCCTTCCTTGAGGCCAAGCACCTGGGTGCCGCCCTTCCATTGGTGATCCATGGCCGCCTTGAAGCTCTCATAGGTCGCCACGTCGACGCGCTTCAGCATCGAGGTCAGCATGTTGCCAGGATGCAGATGGTTCTGGTTGGAATCGACGCCGATACCCAGCTTGCCACGATCCTTGGTCGCCTGGAGGATGCCGAGACCGGTGCTGCCGGCCGCGGCATAGACGACATCGACGCCGCGATCGATCTGGCCGCGCGCCAGCTCGGCGCCGCGGCCGGGATCGTTCCACGCCGCAGGCGTGGTGCCGGTCATGTTGGTGATCAGCTCGGCATTGGGGTTGGCGTACTTGATGCCCTGCTCGAAGCCGCATTGGAAGCGGCGGACCAGCGGAATATCCATGCCGCCCACGAAGCCGATCTTTCCGGTCTTCGAGGCCAGCGCCGCCAGGACACCGACCAGGAACGACCCTTCCTGCTCGCGGAAGACGACGGACTGAACGTTGGGCAGGTTCACGACACTGTCGATGATCGTGAAGTGGATGTTGGGGAACTCCTTGGCCACCTTCTCCAGCGCCACCGCCTGGGCGAACCCCACGGCGATGATGGGATCCTGGCCGCGCTGGGCAAAGCGGCGCAGCGCCTGCTCGAACTGGGTCTCGTTGCTGGGCTCGAACTCGGCAACCGCAATGCCAGTGTCTTTCTTGAATTTCTCGGCGCCCTGCGAAACGCCCTCGTTGAAGGATTTGTCGAACTTGCCGCCGGTGCTGAAGACGACGGCAGGCTTGATCGCGGCCGGAGTCTGCGCCTGGACAGGCGCAAAGACTCCCAGGCACGCAACGGCAAAGACCGCTATCAGCGGCCCGACCCAGCGTTTCATGACGGCTCCCTTGTTCTGGACCGATTTTGGCCTGTGATGCGCGCCGGGTCTAGGCGCGGCTCTGCTGAGGTAATGCTGTCGGAGTCATGAATCTTTTCCTCCCCCGTCTTTGCGGGGGAGGTGGCCCTGTAATCAGGGCCGGAGGGGGTGTTTCGACGAAATGCCAGTCACTTTCTTCGCGTCGAAACGCCCCCTCCGCCCGCGATTACGCGGGCACCTCCCCCGCAAAGACGGGGGAGGAGAAGAAAAATGCGACATGCGAACACGCGCGCGGCATCAGCCGGGAACGACGAATCCATATCTCAGATTGGAAGGATCGCGCCCCGCGCGCTCATAGTGCGACTTGATGTCGGCGAACCGATCGTCGCGCCAGGCCGCCTTCTTGATGTCATAGCGATACATCTTGGCTGAAGTCTCGCCGAAGATGGCGCGCTTCACGGGTCCGTCGGCCGGGCCGAGCGGGGCATAGCCGAACTTCTTCTGCATTTCCTCGGGGATCTCGAGCCGGCGCAAGGCCTCGATCTGCCATTGCGGTGCCCCGGTCCATACGGCGTCGGTGCCCCACACGACGTGGTCGGCGCCCATGCCCTTGACCAGCATGCCCATCAGCGCCGCGCACAGACGCGGCTCGGTCACGGTGGTCTGGGCGAAGATCTGGCCGAGATCGGCATAGACATTGCTGACGCCGTACTTGCCCGGGATCTCGGCGAGGTCGCTGGTCCATTCGACACGGCCGGTCTTCTCGAACTGGGCATATCCGTCGGCGGCAGCACCAGGTGCACCGGTCCAGCGGAACGCCGAGTGATAGACGACGAAGCGGATCTGCGGCCAGTCCTTCGCCGCCTTGCCGACATCGTCGACCGTGGCATAGGCCGTGAGATGCGGCCAGCGGGCCGCGACCGAGGGCGGATAGAGGCCCTTGTGGACACAGACGATGTCGTAGCCCGCCTTCACGATCTTTTCGTAGAAGGGGTAGACCAGCTTCTCGTCGTCCATGCGCCAGGGATGGCGCGCCAGGTCCTTGTTGGTGTTGTCGCCGACCGTATAGCCCTTCCACGAATCGGGCTTGAGGGTGGCGATGCACTTGTCGACCTCGTCCATCCAGCCGTCGTAACCCGGCGTGAAGATGGCATGCGACAGGAGACGCCGCGATCCCGCCTCGCGGTTCACCTTCTCGCGCGCTTCGGCCTTCATCTCGTTGGTCAGGAACCAGTCGCGCGGATCTTCCGAGGCCGAGCCGCTGATCAGCGCCACCTTGGTGTCGCTGTCGAGATAGATCTCCTTGAACCAGTTGGGATATTTGAGATCGTCGATGGTCTGCGGCTTGCCGGCCAAGTCCGGGTTCCAACCGGCTTTGCCGACGGCCTCACGGCCGCGCACGAAGCCTTCGAGCCGCGTGTCGTCGCGCAGGAAGTGCGTATGCACGTCCATCACGAACTGATCCTTCAACGAATCGGCTCGGGCCTGAGCGAGATCGATGCTCTTCGCCTCGGCCGGCGAGGCACCGTAAAGCGGCCCATAGACCTCGTTCATGGCAACGAAGGCCGTCGCCATGCCGGCCGCGGTCTGAAAGAAACGGCGGCGCGACAGACCGTTGCGGCGACCATATTCGTCGCCCAGCGCGTTCATCCGCGCTTCGACTTGCTTCTGCCTGTCGGTGCGGCCGACCGGCACGAATTCGTCGCTCGAGACGACTTCCGTCGGCACCGGCGTCGTACTGCCGGCAGATCGAGCCGGTACCAGACGGCTGCGTTCCTCGTCACTCAACAAGCCCATGCGATCCTCGCGAAATGCTGGAAAGGCACGAGGATCAGCGTGGCGGATTGCCGAGCCTGCGTCAAAGCTGCGGCGGCGGCACCGTCCCGACCTTGGGATCGATCGGCAGCAACCGATCCAGACCGACAAGCTGCTCGTACAGCGCCGCCGCCTGCAGCAGCGCCGCTTCGCCGCGCGGCTTGCCGACGAGCTGCAGGCCGACCGGCCGGCCGAACTGATCGAAGCCGCAGGGCACGGCGATGGCCGGGCTGCCGGTCACCGTGATCGCGGAGTTCAGGGTCGAACCGGCCATGTAGTTTTCCAGCTTCTTGCCGGCGATGGTTTCGGGCGCACGCAGATTGACGTCGAAGGCGGCCGTCGGCGCGCTCGGCGTCACCAGCAGGTCGTAGGTCTTGAAGAATTCGCCCATGCGGCGGTAGAGGGCAGCCCGCTCCCGCTCCGCCCAGGCCAGTTGGCTCGCCGTCTGCTTGAGGCCGAGCTCGGTGTTCCAGATGATGTCCGGCTTGATCAGGTCGCGATGCTGCTGGATCTGCTGCTCGCGGTCGACCACGAACTGTTGGCTGCGGAGCGCCATGAAGACCTCGTCGACTGGTCCGAAATCCGGCGACGCCTCCTCGACGATGCAGCCCAGCTCCTCGAAGCGGCGCGCCATCCGGGAGCAGATCTCGCGAACCTCACGATCGAGCTCGCAGCGGCCGCCGAGATCCATGCTGATGGCAACGCGCTTGGGCGCAACGGGCCTGGCGACGGCTTCACTGAACGACACCGCCGGCGCGTCGAAGGTCATGGCATCCTGCGGACAGAAGCCGGCCATCGTATCGAGAAAGAGCGCGAGGTCGGCCACACTGCGTGCCATCGGTCCCTGCACCGACTGCGGCGAATAGAGATTGTTCGAGGTGCCGCGCGTCACCCGGCCGGCCGAGGGACGCAGGCCGACAGTCGAGCAGTAGGTGCCGGGCCGGCGCAGCGAGCCGCCGTGATCGGAGCCGTGCGCCAGCCAGACCTCGCCGGTCGCGACCGAGACCGATCCGCCGCCGGTCGAGCCGCCGCAGGTCAGCGCCGTATTCCAGGGGTTGCGCGTGCGGCCAAACACTTCGTTGAAGGTGCTGCCGCCGGCGCCGAACTCGGGCGTGTTCGATTTGGCGACGACGATACCGCCCTTGCGTTCGATGCGCTCGACCAGAGGGTGCGACTTTTCCGGCACGTGGTTGGCGAAGATCGGCGAACCGTAGGTGGTGCGTACGCCCCCGACATCCGTCAGGTCCTTGATCGAGACCGGCAAACCCGCGAGCCAGCCGGCTTCGCCCTCGGCTTCGCAGGCGGCGCCCGACATGATGCGCTTGGCATGGTCGCGGGCGCGATCGAGACACAGCGTGGGCAACGCGTTCACGGCCGGCTCGACGGCGGCGATGCGGTCGGCCGAGGCCTCGACCAGCTCGAGCGGGGTGATTTCTTTCTTCTTCAAGCGACGCACGGCCTCGACGGCGCTGAGCCGCCACAACTCGTTACTCATCGACACTTCCTCCTTGGCCGCGGAGTGTGCCAGCGCCGATGCCGTCCTGTCTGCCGCGACGTCGGCTCGCGGTGCGGCCGCCTTCTCTTTTTTCGCGAATTCTATTCGAGAATAAATAATGCGGGTTGTAGCTGAAAATTCGCCGAGCCCGGACGTCATATGTCCAAGGGGTGACGACATGAGCTGGCGCAAGACCAGCGCAAGAGCCCCTGGGGGGTTACTTGACGCGATTCGCTCTGTCCTTCTGCCTGGCGCCCGTGCTGCCCGCCATCGTCAAGACACTGACCGTCGTCGATTTTTCGGATCGGGTGTCACTATCGATCCTTTGGTGGATAGGCGGCTTGCTGTACCTGGCGCAATTGGCCATCGCCGTCCCTGGCTATCTCTATGTGCGCCACCTTGGCCATACCGGCGTCAACGAACACGTGTTCGTGGGGTGCCTCTCGGTCCTGCTGCCCGGGATCGCGGCGTCGGTCTATTGGTGCGCCTTCACAAGCTGCTTTGGCGGCAGTCTTCTGCACGCCGCCTATATGAGCCTCTATGGCTGTGCGATGGGCGCCATCTTCTGGCTGATCGCGCGACCCGACAGGCACGGCCCCAAAGCGTGATCGTCGAAAACGCGCGGGGCTCGTGCGGGAACAGATGCTATTGCGAGTCAGTCGCATTTCTGCGAAAGTCGACTGTCAGCAGGCAGGACCGGCGCGAGAAGCTTGATCCGTGTATTCCGACCAGAAACATCTCGGTCTCTTCCTGGTCCATCGGCCTGACCTTCTGGCCTATGCCCGTCGGATAACCGGCGACCACGCCCATGCCGAAGATGTCGTGCAGGAGGCGTATCTGCGGTTCGCCGACGCCGCGCAGGGCACGCTGATCGACGAACCCGTCAAGTATCTCTATCGCATCGTGCGCAACCTCGCGATCGACGGCCGGCGCCGCCTCATCGCGCAGGCGAGCCGTTTCGTGGCAAACGGCGAAACGGCGATCCGGCTGATCCCGGATGAGCGCTCCCCCGAGCAGGTCGCATCGGGTCGGGCCGACCTCCGGGAGCTCGAAGAGGCCATTGCCGGCCTTCCCGAACGGACGCGGATCGCCCTCGAAATGCACCGCTTCGGCGGCTACACCCTGAAGCAGATCGCGGAGCATCTGGGCGTCGCGATCGGCACCGCCCATGCGCTGGTGATCGATGGCCTCGAGGAATGCCGAACCCGGCTGCACCGCCCGAAGCACCCACACTAGCATTCTGAAAATCCATGCCTTTGATTCGTCGGTTGGCTAGGAGTGTCTCGTCTTAGCCTCCGCTCCTTCGCGAGGGGGTGGACCGGGCCCGGAGGATGGCAATGAATGAAGCTGGCGGTCCGGCGTTGCCGCAGCCCCGCAAGGCCAGCGAATGGATGGTCGCGCTGATCGAGGCGCCAAACGACCAGGACCTTCGCCGTCGCTTCGACGCCTGGCTGTCGGCCGATCCTGCCCACGCGCTCGACTGGCAGGAAACGTCCGCGACTTTCACCGCACTCGAGGATCTGCGGCGGGACCGCATGGCGCGAACGGAGCCGAAACAGGCCCCTGCTCTGGGCCGGCGCCGCACGACGGTGGCGGTTGCCGTGGTGGTTGCCGCCCTGCTGGCAATCTTCACACCAGGCCTGTGGCTACGCCTTCAGGCGGATCACCGGACCAGTGTCGCCGAGCAGCGCACGATCGTGTTGCCGGACGGCAGCAGTGCCCAGCTCGCGCCGGAATCCGCGATCGACGTGGCGTTCGACGACAAGCGCCGACATGTCCGCCTTCTCAAGGGAGAAGCCCTGTTCACCGTCAACCACCAGGCCGGTCGAACCTTCTCGGTCGAGGCCGGCGGCGTGGAGATCGTCGATATCGGGACGGCCTTCGACGTCCGCCTGCGGCCCAACGGTGCGGACGTTGCGGTGCTGGAGGGGATCGTGGATGTCGGTGCGCCGTTGGCGATGCCCGCGGCACAGGAGAGGCTGAAGGCAGGCGATTGGCTGCGCGCCGTCGCCAAACGCCCGATCGAGCGGGGGCAGATGCCGCTGGATGACGTCGCGTCGTGGACGCGAAAGCGGCTCGTCGTGAAGAACCGGCCGGTGAGCGATATCGTCGATGCGCTGCGGCCGTATTTCGACGGGATGATCTTCGTGCGTGGCGCCGGCCTTGCCGACGCGCGCCTGACCGGCGTGTACGACCTCGCTCAGCCCGTCGAAGCGCTGCGCGCGATTGCGCGTGCCGAGGGCGCCACCGTGCGCGAGATCTCGCCTTGGGTGCTCATCCTTTCCGCACGTCAGGAGTGAGAGAACATTTTTTTGAAAATGCCTGCCTGTCGCTTCGTCTCCGGATTCAAGGATTGCCCCGAGAAGCCCTGAGCCACTCGGGAATTAGCGGAGATACGAATGGACAGGACGGCACGACGCATGCCTCGGCATTGCGTAACGATACGACTTGCGCAAATCGCCTCGTGCACGGGTGTGCTTCTCGCCTGTTTCGTTCCGGCGGCGATGGCGCAATCGGACATGCCGGACACCACACTGGTCGCGCAGGCCGCGCGCTCGTTCAACGTACCACCCCAGTCGCTCGCTGACGGACTGACCCAGTTCGGTCAGCAGAGCGGCCTGCAGGTTTCGGTCAACGCTGCCCTGCTCGAACGTCGCACGACGCCGGGCGTCAGTGGCGTGATGACGCCGATGGAAGCGTTGCAACGACTGCTTGCCGGAACGGGGCTTGCCGGCAGCGTCAGCGCCACCGGCATCGTTACTTTGATGCCTGAGCAGGCGTCGGGAACCGGCCTCCCCGGGAATGCCCTCAACCTGCCTCCCGTGATGGTCAGCGCGCAGCTCGGCCAGAACCTGCCGCCCGTTTTTGCCGGCGGACAGGTGGCGCGCGGCGCCAGCCTCGGCCTGCTCGGCGACAAGGACTACATGGAAACACCGTTTAGCATCGCGAGCTATACGGCCAAGACCGTCCGAGATCAGCAGGCCCGCAGTGTCGCCGAGGTGCTGACCAACAACGACGCCTCCGTCCGCGCCGCCATCGGTATCGGCAACCGATACGACGCAATGACCATCCGCGGCTTCCGGGTCGACAATGGCGACATCGCGATCAACGGGCTCTACGGCCTGGTGCCGGATTTTCGCGTCAATCCGGCGCCGGCCGAACGTATCGAGCTGCTGAAAGGACCGGCTGCCTTCCTCAACGGCATGGCGCCGCAAGGCGGCGTCGGCGGCAACGTCAATATCGTCACCAAGCGGGCCGAAGACGATCCCTTGACGCGCGTGGCGGTCGACTACTTCTCGAACACCACGTTCGGCGCACTGGCCGATGTGAGCCGTCGCTTCGGCGACAACAAGGAGTACGGCATTCGCGTCAACGGCACCTTCACCGATGGCGACACGCCGATCGACCGCCAATGGGTCAGGAACGGCTCCCTCTCGCTGGGTTTCGACTATCGCGGCGAGAAGCTGCGCGTGTCTGCCGACGTGATCTACCAGAACGACTACATGTCGGGATCCGCCCGCGGCTACACGCCGATTGCCGGCATTCAGGTTCCCGCTGCCCCGAACCAGCGCATCAACCTGGCGCAATACTACGACTACGCCCATCAGCAGAGCACGACGACCATCGTGCGCGCCGAATACGACATATCGCCGAACACCGTGGTGTATGGCGCCTTCGGCGCCAACTTCTTCAACTTCGACAAGCGCGAGGCACCTGGCGCGACGATCCTGAGCTTTGCCGGCGCCGCCTCGTCGACCTCGACCTACCAGACGGGCCAGACGAGCAATCTCACCGGCGAAGCGGGCCTCAGGACCAAGTTCGACACCGGCCCCATCAGGCACGAAGTGGCGGTCTCGGCGAGCCTGCTGTCGCAGCGGTTCTGGCTGGGTCAGACGAACAACAACGCCTACCTGACCAACATCTACGCGCCGACCTTGGGCGTCGGCCTCACGCAGACCGCCTACACCCCTTTCTCGCTCGCCAGCACCAACCTCATGAGCAGCATCGCCCTGGCGGATACGCTGTCCGCCCTCGACGGCAAGGTGCAGCTGATCGTCGGGGCCCGGAACCAGCAGGTCGAATCCTCGAGCTACGCGCCGACCGGCGCGACGACGTTCCGCTTCATCGACTCCGCGCTCACACCGTCGGTGGCGCTGCTGGTCCGGCCGATCAAGGAACTGACCCTCTATGGCAGCTACATCCAGGGGCTTTCGCCCAGCTTCGCGCCGCCGCCCGGCGTGGCCAATCCCGGACAGGTCTTTCCGCCGTTCCGCACGACCCAGTACGAGGTCGGCGCAAAGCTCGATTTCGGCACCTTCGGCGCCACGCTGGCGGCCTTCCAGATCAACCAGCCGAACGGCATCGTCGACCCGCTCACCAACATGTACGGCATCAACGGCGAGCAGCGGAATCGGGGACTGGAACTCAGTGTCTTCGGCCAGCTCTGGAACGAGTTGCGCGTGCTCGGCGGCGTCGCCCTGCTCGACGCCCGTCTCACACAGACCGCCGGCGGCCAATACAACGGCAACGTCGCGGTCGGCGCCCCCGCGGTCCAGGCCAATCTCGGCCTGGAATGGGACATGCCCTTCGCGCCTGGCCTCACAGGGATTGCGCGCGGCCTCTTTACCAGCAACGCCTATGTGAGTTCCGACAACACGCAGCAGGTGCCGGCCTGGGCGACACTCGATCTCGGCCTGCGCTATCGCACCGTACTGGCCAAGACCCCCGTGGTGTTGCGCGCGACCAT
>MKRV01000019.1:0-2765 GCA_001897995.1 Alphaproteobacteria bacterium 65-37
ACCGCCGACAGCCTGACCATCAACGGCGGCCCGGTGATTAGCAGCACCGGCATCACCAACCTGGCGCCGGGTGCGCTCAACGCGACGAGCACGGACGCTGTGAACGGCAGCCAGCTCTTCGCGACGAATCAGAACCTCACAGGCCAGACGACCAACCTGAACAACCTCGGCATGACCACAGCGAGCACCTTGGGTGCCGGGGCGGCCTACGACCCGGCGACCGGCAAGGTCGCGGGCTTCAGCCAGTCGATCACCAGCATCAACCCGGACGGCACGATCGGCACGACGACCGGCCAGACGACAGTGGCGGGGGCGTTGACGGCCCTGGATGCCAATACGACGAACCTGGCCAACAACCTGACGAGCGGCACGATCGGGCCGGTGCAGCGCACGGCGACCCCGAACCAGCTTGCATTGATCGCCCCGGGTGGCAGTGCCAGCGCGCCAGGCGCGGCGCAGAGGCTGACCAATCTGGCGGCCGGTGCGGTGGCGGCAACCAGCACCGACGGCGTCAACGGCAGCCAGCTGTTTGGTATGTCGCAGAGCGTGGCGACCAACCTGGGCGGCGGTTCGGCGGTCAATCCCGACGGCACAGTGAGTGCGCCGAGCTACACGATCGGCACGACGACCTACGGCAATGTCGGCTCGGCGCTTGCCGCCATCAACACGTCGGGCATCAAGTATTTCCATGCCAACTCGACCCTGGCCGACAGCCAGGCGACGGGGACGGACTCGGTGGCGATCGGTCCGCAGGCCGTAGCCACCAACGCCGGCGACGTGGCGCTGGGCAAAGGTTCGGTGACGGCGGCGACGGTCGGGACGACCGGCACGACGATCGCCGGAACGGCCTACAGCTTCGCGGGCACCACGCCGTCGAGCACGGTGAGCGTCGGCGCAGTCGGTGCGGAGCGGACGATCACCAATGTGGCGGCGGGTCGGCTGTCGAACACCAGCACCGATGCGGTGAACGGCAGTCAGCTCTTCGCTGCCAACCAGGCGATCGATGCGCTGGGGACGCAGGCGACGACCAACCTGAACAACCTGGGCACGACCACAGCGAGCACCTTGGGCGCCGGGGCGACCTACGATCCGGCGACTGGCAAGATCTCGGCCTTCAGCCAGCCGATCACTAATATTACCACCAGCGGAGCGGTCGGCACGACGGTCGGCCAGACGACCGTGGCCGGCGCGCTGACAGCGCTGGACGCCAATACGACGAACCTGGCCAACAACCTGACCAGCGGCACGATCGGGCCGGTGCAGCGCACGGCGACACCGAACCAGCTGACCCTGGTGGCGCCGGCCGGCAGTGCCAGCACCCCTGGCGCGGCGCAGACGCTGACCAATCTGGCGGCCGGTGCGGTGGCGGCAACCAGCACCGACGGCGTCAACGGCAGCCAGCTGTTTGGTATGTCGCAGAGCGTGGCGACCAACCTGGGCGGCGGTTCGGCGGTCAATCCCGACGGCACAGTGAGTGCGCCGAGCTACACGATCGGCACGACGACCTACGGCAATGTCGGCTCGGCGCTTGCCGCCATCAACACGTCGGGCATCAAGTATTTCCATGCCAACTCGACCCTGGCCGACAGCCAGGCGACGGGGACGGACTCGGTGGCGATCGGTCCGCAGGCCGTAGCCACCAACGCCGGCGACGTGGCGCTGGGCAAAGGTTCGGTGACGGCGGCGACGGTCGGGACGACCGGCACGACGATCGCCGGAACGGCCTACAGCTTCGCGGGCACCACGCCGTCGAGCACGGTGAGCGTCGGCGCAGTCGGTGCGGAGCGGACGATCACCAATGTGGCGGCGGGTCGGCTGTCGAACACCAGCACCGATGCGGTGAACGGCAGTCAGCTCTTCGCTGCCAACCAGGCGATCGATGCGCTGGGGACGCAGGCGACGACCAACCTGAACAACCTGGGCACGACCACAGCGAGCACCTTGGGCGCCGGGGCGACCTACGATCCGGCGACTGGCAAGATCTCGGCCTTCAGCCAGCCGATCACTAATATTACCACCAGCGGAGCGGTCGGCACGACGGTCGGCCAGACGACCGTGGCCGGCGCGCTGACAGCGCTGGACGCCAATACGACGAACCTGGCCAACAACCTGACCAGCGGCACGATCGGGCCGGTGCAGCGCACGGCGACACCGAACCAGCTGACCCTGGTGGCGCCGGCCGGCAGTGCCAGCACCCCTGGCGCGGCGCAGACGCTGAGCAACCTGGCGGCGGGCGTCGCGGCGACGGATGCCGTCAATGTCAGTCAGCTTCAGGCCGTTCAGACCCTCGGAAACGCCTATCGCAACATCAACTCGGTGCGAACGGGCGCCAACTCCAACGATGGCAGCAACAGCGGCGCGGTCGGCCAGGATGCCATCGCCGTCGGCGTCGGTGTCCGCGCGTCGGGGACGGGCGCTTTGGCAATCGGCGGCATGGACAACAATCCGTCCGGCCCGGCGAGCTACATTTCGGCCAATGCCGCGGGCAACCGTTCGATTGCCCTCGGTGTCGGCGCGACGACGGGTATCGCTGCCTTGAACGGCATTGCCATCGGCAGCGGTTCCGTCGCCAATGCCCCAAGCGCCATCTACATCGGAACCGGCGCCGGGCAGAGCGCCACAGGGAACGACAACTCGATCGGTATCGGCGCCAGCGCTGGAAACGCCCAGAGCGGCCTCAGGAATCTGTCCGTGGGCGTCAATGCAGGTGCGTCTTCGTCGGGACAAAGGAACACCTATGTCGGCAGCCTGAACACGGCGGGAAA
>MKRV01000019.1:2776-11162 GCA_001897995.1 Alphaproteobacteria bacterium 65-37
TGTCGGCATGCAGGCCGGCCAGAATATCAATGGCAACACCAACACCGTTCTCGGCGCCTTCTCCGGCCGCTTCGTGACCGGCAGCGACAACGTCGCGGTCGGCAACAACGCGGGCTCGGGCATCACGGCGAGCGGGACCGTCAGCATCGGTCGGCAGGCGATGGCGAGCGCAGCCGGTGCAATTGCCATCGGCACCGATAGCGCGGCGTCGCTGAGCAACAGTGTTGTGCTGGGCAATGCCTCGACCGATCGGGCGGCGACCACGGTCACCGGCACGACGATCGGGGGGCAGGCCTACACCTTCGCCGGTGCGGGCTCTGTCGCCAACGGCGTGGTGAGCGTCGGTGCGGCCGGCAAGGAACGGCAGATCATCAACCTGGCAGCGGGCGAGATCTCGGCCACCAGCACCGATGCCATCAATGGCAGCCAGCTCTTTGCCACCAACACGGCGGTGATCAATATCGCGAACGGTGCAACCGGCACCGTGCAGCGCACGCCGGCCGCCAACGAGCTTGCCCTGGTGGCGCCGGGGGGCTCGGGGGCCGCGCCGGGCGCCGCCCAGACCCTGACCAACCTGGCGCCAGGGGCGCTCAGCGCTACCAGCACGGATGCCGTGAACGGCAGCCAGCTCTTCGCGGCCAACGCCACCATCACGACCCTCACGAGCAATGTCGCCAACCTGGGCTCGACGACGGCCAATACCCTGGGCGGCAGTGCGGCTTACGATTCCGCCACTGGCGCGATCTCAGGCTTCAGCCAGCCGATCAATGGCATCAGCACGACCGGTGCGGTCGCGACGTCGACGCCGCAGACAACGGTGGGCGAGGCGCTCGCGGCGCTGAACAGCAACGCCGTGAACCTCGCCAACATTGCCGTGAAGTACGACGCGGTCGGCGGCAACACGATCACGCTTGGGGCGACCGGCGGTGCCGGCGGGCCGGCCGGCGGAGTGAAGATCGCCAACCTCATGGCCGGCACGGCGGACAGTGACGCCGTCAATGTCGGGCAGCTCAAGGCGATCACGCCTCACTATCTCAGTGTCAACGACGGCAACCAGGTCAGAGGAAACTACGACAACAAGGGTGCGACCGGCATCTATGGCATAGCAATCGGCGTCGATGCCGCCTCGATCGGTGTGGCCGGCGTGGCCATAGGCAAGGACGCCGCGGCGCAGGGCAGCCATACCGTCGCCATCGGCATGTCGGCCGGCTCGGGCAGCTCGTCGCCAGGGTCGATCGCCAACGTGGCCATCGGCGCCGATTCCGGGCGCGATGTGTCGGGCCAGGTCAACACGGCGGTCGGCTATGCAGCAGGCACGACGGTAAACGGCACGGGCAACGTTGCCACTGGCACCTCCAGCGGCCTGAGCGTGACGGGCGACTACAATGCGGCATTTGGATCGCAGTCCGGTTCGATAGTCGTCGGCTTCAATAATCTCGCTATGGGCACCAACGCGGGGTTCACCGTATCCGGCAGTTTGAATACGGCCAGCGGCGCCAATTCGGGGCAGAACGTTGCGGGCGACCGGAACAGCGCCATGGGTCCGTTCGCCGGCCGTTTCGTGACCGGCAGCGACAACGTCGCGCTCGGCACCAACGCGGGCTCGGACATCACGGCGGACAGGACCATCAGCATCGGTCGGCTGGCGATGGCGAGCGCCGCCGACGCCGTTGCCATCGGTACCGGCAGCATTGCGTCAGCCAGCGGCGCGATATCGATCGGCAAGGGCAACATCGTGTCGGGCATCGGCTCCGCAGCCATCGGCGATCCGAACACGGTCTCGGGTTCCGGGTCCTATGCGATCGGCAACAACAACACCATCGCCCAGAACAACAGCTTCGTGCTGGGCAACACCGTGACCACCACGCAGGCCAACAGCGTGGTGCTGGGCAATGCCTCCGCCGATCGGGCGGCGACCACGGTCACCGGCGCGACGATCGGGGGGCAGACCTACAGCTTTGCCGGCGCAGGCTCGGCGGCCAACGGCGTGGTGAGCGTCGGCGGCGTGGGAACCGAACGGCAGATCGTCAACCTGGCGGCGGGCGAGCTTTCGGCCACGTCGACCGATGCGGTGAACGGCAGCCAGCTCTTCGCGACCAACCAGGCGGTCACCAGTATCGCGAACGGCGCAACCGGCCCCGTGCAGCGCACGACGACCGCCGACCAGCTTGCCCTGGTGGCGCCGGGGGGCTCGGGGGCCGCGCCGGGCGCTGCCCAGACCCTGACGAACCTGGCACCGGGAGCGCTCAACGCCATCAGCACCGACGCCGTAAACGGCAGCCAGCTCTTCGCGACCAACACCAACGTCACGACTCTCACGACCAACGTCACCAATCTGGGCTCGACGACGGCCAGCACCTTGGGCGGCGGCGCGACCTACGATCCGGCGACTGGCAAGGTCGCCGGTTTCAGCCAGTCGATCACCAACATCAATCCGAACGGCACGATCGGCACGACGATCGGCCAGACGACGGTGGCAGGCGCGCTGACGGCGCTCGACGGGAATACGACGAACCTCGCCAACAACCTGACGAACGGCGCGATCGGTCCGGTGCAACGCACCGTCACGCCCAACCAGTTGACCTTGGTTGCACCGGGCGGTACGGCGGCGGCGCCGGGGGCCGCGCAGACCTTGACGAACGTGGCACCGGGAGCGCTCAACGCCACGAGCACGGATGCCGTGAACGGCAGTCAGCTCTTCGCGACCAACGCCTACGTCACGACGCTTACGACCAACGCCAACAACCTGGGCAACACGACGGCCAGCACCTTGGGCGGCGGCGCGACCTACGATCCGGCGACTGGCAAGGTCGCCGGTTTCAGCCAGTCGATCACCAACATCAATCCGAACGGCACGATCGGCACGACGATCGGCCAGACGACGGTGGCAGGCGCGCTGACGGCGCTGGACGTCAATACGACGAACCTCGCCAATAACCTAACGAACGGGGCAATCGGTCCAGTGCAACGCACCGTCACGCCGAACCAGCTGACCTTGGTCGCTCCAGGTGGCACGGCGGCCGCGCCGGGCGCAGCCCAGACCCTGACCAACCTCGCACCGGGGGCGCTCAACGCCGCCAGCACGGATGCCGTGAACGGCAGCCAGCTCTTCGCGACCAACTCCAGCGTCACGACCCTCACGACCAACACCAACAATCTGGGCTCGACGACGGCCAGCACTCTGGGCGGCGGCGCAACCTACGATCCGGCGACCGGCAAGGTCGCGGGCTTCAGCCAGCCGATCACCGGCATTGGCACGACCGGCGCGGTCGGGGTGGCGGCCAACCAAACGACGGTGGGCGACGCGCTCGCGGCGCTGAACGCCAACGCCGTGAACCTGGCCAACATTGCGGTGAAGTACGATGCGGCGGGCGGCAACACGATCACCCTGGGGGCAACCGGTGGGGGCGGCGGACCGGCCGGCGGCGTGAAGATCACGAACCTCACAGCCGGGACCTTGAGCGCCACGAGCACGGATGCGGTGAACGGCAGCCAGCTCTACGCGACCAACCAGACCGTGACCAACATCAGCAACGGCCAGGTCGGCGCCTTCGGGTCCAACCAGGCCACGACCAAGGCGCAGCCGGTGGCGTCGGGCACCGACGCGCTGGCCGGCGGCTTCGGCGCCTCGGCGACGGGCGCGGCCTCGTCGGTGATCGGCAACAACGCGACCGACAATGGCGTTGCCAACTCGACGGTGATGGGCAACGGCGCCAGCATCGTGGGGGGCCTCACCGGCTCCAACGTGGCGCTGGGCCAGGGCTCGATCGTGGCGAGCAATCCGGTCGGCACGTCGAGCACCGCGGTCGGCGGGACGACCTACAATTTCGCCGGCGCCAATCCGGCCGGCACGGTGAGCGTCGGCAGTGTCGGAGCGGAGCGCACGGTCACCAACGTGGCGGCGGGTCGGCTCTCGGCCGCCAGCACCGATGCGGTGAACGGCAGCCAGCTCTTCGCCACCAACAGTGCCGTCGACCAACTCAACACGCAGGTCACCAACATCAACAACGGCGCCGCAGGCCCGGTGCAGCGCACCGGCACGGCGAACCAGCTCGTGCTGGTGGCGCCGGGCGGTAGCGCCGCGGCGCCGGGTGCGGCGCAGACCCTGACCAACCTGGCGGCCGGCGCCCTCTCGGCCACCAGCACCGATGCCGTGACCGGCAGCCAGCTCCATGCCACCAACCAGAGCCTCTCCAACATCCAGAACGGCGGGGGCATCAAGTATTTCCACGCCAATTCGACGGCGGCAGACAGTCAGGCGGTCGGTGTCGGCAGCGTGGCGGCGGGGCCGCAGAGCGTGGCGACCGGCGCCAGCAGCGTCGCCCTCGGCAATGGTGCGGCGGCGACCAATGCCGGTGACGTGGCGCTGGGCAGCGGCTCGACCACCGCGGCCGCGGTCGGCACGGCCAGCGGCACCGTCAACGGCACGGTCTACAGCTACGCCGGCGCCAACCCCACCAGCACGGTGAGCGTGGGCAGCGCCGGCAGCGAGCGCACGGTCACCAACGTGGCGGCCGGTCGGGTCACGGCGATGAGCACGGATGCCGTGAACGGCAGCCAGCTCTTCGCCACCAACTCGGCCGTGAACAGCCTGGCGACAAGTCTGGGCGATGGCGGCCAGAATGCCGTGCGCTACGACCGCGACGGCAGCGGGCAGAAGACCAACACCGTTACCCTGCTGGGCGGCGATCCCAATGCGCCGGTGCTGATCAAGAATGTCGCGACCGGCGTCGCCGACAGCGACGCGGCCAATGTCGGCCAGGTCAAGGCAGTGAGCTCGGCGGCGACGACGGTCGCCAACACCTACACCGACATACAGGTCGGGGCGGCGCTGCAGACGGCGGTGAGCTACACCAACCAGGTAGCCGCCCAGACCTTGCAACAGGCCAATTCCTATACCGACATGCGCTTTGGCCAGCTCAGCCAGCAGATCGGCGAGGTGCAGAAGGAAGCGCGCCAGGCGGCGGCAATCGGGCTGGCGGCCTCGTCGCTGCGCTACGACGAGCGGCCGGGCAAGTTGAGCGCCGCCGTCGGGGGCGGTGTCTGGAAGGGCTATGCCGCGGGCTCGATGGGCCTTGGCTACACCAGCAGGGACCAGAACGTGCGCGCCAACGTGTCGGCGACGACGACCGGCGACGCCTGGGGCATCGGTGCCGGCCTCTCCTTCACCTTGAACTAGGGAGAAGTTCGTGACCAGGACACCCCATGCCCACTACATCGTCTTGGCATGTCTCTTCCTGGCCCTGCTGGTCGGTGTCGCGCACGCCGACCAGCAGCAGGCTTCGGCCTATTCGATCAAACCGTCGGATGTCGCGGTACCTGACGACGTGCCGCTCGGCGAGTACCGCCGCATCATCCGCCCGTACAAGAACTGGACCTTGATCTGCGACGAGAACCTCAAGCAGAAACAGCGGATCTGCAACGTCTCGCAGAGCATCGTCGACGCTACGGGCGCCGTGGTCTTCAGCTGGAGTCTTGCGGCGACCGCGGGCGGCGCGCCGATGATGATCGCCCGGGTGCCGGCTGCGGTGGGCAAGAATCAGCCGATCCGCTTCTCCTTCGGCAAGGAGGTCTCGGCAATCGTCATCAGGACAGCCGACTGCGACCAGCGCGTCTGCATCGGCATGCTGCCGGTCGACGGGCGCCTCAGGGCCAGCGTCGAGAAGGGGGCCATCGCCGAAGTCTTCTATGTCGCCTTGCCGCCCCTGGTGACACATCGCGATCCGGCCGCCGTGGCCGCTGAGCTGCAGGCCGTGACGGTGCAGGCGCCGCTCGAGGGCCTATCGGCAGCGTTGTCGGGGATCTAGCCGCCTATTCCGGATTTTCTGTTCATGAAGCAACCAGACAAGCGGTCCGTCGATCCGGTGCGTGCGATAATTGGCGACGGTCGCGCCCTTCGAAGCGAACGAACGCGCCACAACATCATAACGGCGTATCTGCTCCTCATTCGCCAGACTCTTCACGAGCCGACCCTGAAGCAGATCGCAAAGATCGCCAAATGCTCCCTGCGGTCCATCTATGAGCGCATGACGGACACTCACGCCCTGCAGCTGGCGGTGCTCGACCATGCCCTTGGTCATCCCCCTCGCGGCGCGCCTGTGCTTTCGGTGGATCTCGATCGGGACGCCCGCCTCCGCACGATCGTCAGACATCAGGCTGAAGAATACGAGAAGTGGGGGCCGCTTTGGCATATGGCGATACGCTATCGCGACCATGCGGATATCAGGTTCCGCCTGGAGCGGCTTCGCTCCAGCGTCCTGGCGAATCGCATCGGGGATTCCTGCCTTTACGCGTTCGCAGGCTGCGGTGAGACCGATCGGAGGAATTGGCTGACGCTCGTCGAAACCGTCACCAGCCTCGAGAATTGGCAATTCCTTCGCTACCACCAACGGCTGCCCTTCGATGATATTTGCGAGCAATGGACCGGCCTCACCAGGCACATCATTGTCGCGTCGTCGATCGATGTAGCTTCGTCCGAGCTCCTCGTGGCAGGGAACTGACAAGACGCGGACTTCGGGTTGCTCGAGACTTTGGGCCGCTCGGGACTTTGGGCCACTCGGGACGTGGGCGAATTCGGACAGTGCTGACCACGTCCTTGATCGTCTTTGATCGACGATTTTCTGCTCGGGTATCGTTTCAGCGAGAGACATGCCCGTCGCATTGAGCTGACCGGGCATGCGCAGCGTTGCGCGCCGGCCCTACACGCTGCGATGCAGCGTGGGTTGGGGCAAGGCGAGCACCTTGTCGATGCGCGTGCCGTCCATGTCGACGACTTCGAAGCGCCAGGCGCCGTCCTGGAAGGACTCGCCGATTTGCGGCAGGCGGCGCATGCGGTCGAGCACGAAGCCGGCGACCGTGTGATAGGCATGCCCCTTGGGCGGTGCGATGCCCAGCCGGTCGGCAAGCTCGTCGATCGGATAGCCGCCGTCGATCAGCAGCGACCCGTCATGGCGCGCCACTATGCGGGGGCCGTCATCGACCTCGATGTCGGACACGATGGTGCGCAGGATGTCGCCCTCGGTGACGATGCCCTCCAGGCTGCCGTGCTCGTCGATCACCACGACCATGTTGAGCGGCGACTGGCGCAACTGCTCGACCACGTCGATGGCGCCCATGTGATCGCTCACCACCGGCACCGCCTGCACCAGGGCGCGGACCGCCGGCGCGCCGCCGTCCATCAAGGCGAGCAACGCCGTGCGGACGGGGATCGCGCCCACGATCTCGTCGATGTCGCCGTTGGCCACCAGGATCCGGCCGTGGGCCGCCTTGCGGATCGTTCGGCTGACCTCTTCGTCGGAGGCCTGCAGGTCGAGCCATTCGACATCCATCCGAGGCGTCATGACGCCGCGCACCGAGCGATCGCCCAGCCGCATCACGCGGGAGATCATCGAGCCTTCCTCGGGCTCGACCAGGCCGGTGCGGCGCGCCTCGGCGATCATCGTCTTGATCTCCTCGTCGGTCAGGCCGGGCTCCTGCTGCGGCGGTTGGCCGAGCAGGCGCAAGCCAAGACGGGCTGACCAATCGAGCAGGCTGACGGCGGGAGCGGCGATCGTGGCGAGCAGCTGCATGGGCCGGGCGACGAGGGTCGCGATACGCTCGGCCTTGCGCATCCCGAGCTGCTTGGGCACCAGCTCGCCCGCCACCACGGAGAAGTAGGTGATGGTCACGATGACGACGGCGAAGGCCAGCGGCTCGGCGATGCGGGTCGGCATGCCGTGGCTTTCCAGCCAGGCATCGGCGCGCCCGGCAATGGTCGCGCCGCTGAAGGCGCCGGCGACGATGCCGACCAGGGTGATGCCGATCTGGACGGCCGACAGCATGCGGCCGGGGTCGCGAACCAGTTCCAGCGCGATGCCGGCGCCGCGCGATCCGTTGCGCGCCATCTGTTCGAGGAGGGGCCTTTTCGCCGACACCAACGCCAGCTCCGACATCGCCAGAAAGCCGTTCAGCACAATCAATCCAACGACGACCGCCAGTTCGACGATAAGCACCTTCACCTCCCGATCGCCGGCGCACGGCCGGCTCTTCACGTCACCATGAACGTATCGGGAGCACTATAGGGCACGACACACCAAGTGAGGATTGAAAAGCCACGGCGCGACGAAGCCCGCGCGCCCCTCCCGCGCTCCTGCTCACTCGATTCCGCATTAGAAAGGGCCTGTGGGGAGCAGGCCCTTTCCGTCCCGTTCGCTCCGGGACTGCGCCGGCGGTGTGGGGCGGGAGCCGGCGCCTATGGATGCAATGGGGCCCGAACCGGTCGGTTGCGGCCCCACCCGAGAAGAGGACGTCCTCCCGGTGTCGGAGGGCAGCGCCTAATCGAGCTTCTTGGTGAGCAGCTTGAAGTCGGGGGCGAAGGTCAGGTCGTACTTCTTGCCGTCCTGGCAGG
>MKRV01000020.1 GCA_001897995.1 Alphaproteobacteria bacterium 65-37
CCCACCGCTCCCCAAACCCACCACAGATTTTGGGGAGTACCTAGCACCTCAACTGCAAAGAGTCTCGCTCAATGCAACTAAAACGTGGGGAAATCGTCCGCGCTCAATAGGTGCCGGGATACTGGCCGCCATCCATCAGGATGTTCTGGCCCGTCATGTAGCCGGCGTGAGTGCTGCAGAGGAAGGCGCACATCTTGCCGAACTCCTCGGCGGTGCCGAACCGGCCGGCGGGATGGGCCTTGGCGCTCGCGGCATACTCGGCGTCGAAGTCGGTCCCGGTCTTGGCAGCGCGCGCCCGCATGGTGCCGCGCAGGCGATCGGTATCGAAAGGCCCGGGCAGCAGGCCGTTGATCGTGACGCCGTGGCGCACCGTCGTGCGGGCCACGCCCGCAACGAAGCCGGTGAGGCCCGAGCGCGCGCCGTTGCTGAGGCCCAGTATGTCGATCGGCGCCTTCACCGAGCTCGAGGTGATGTTCACGATGCGCCCGAAGCCGCGCTTCATCATGCCGTCGACCGACGCCTTGATGAACTCGATGGGCGTCAGCATGTTGGCGTCGAGCGCCTTGATCCAGTCGTCGCGGTTCCAGTCGCGGAAGTTGCCCGGCGGCGGACCGCCGGCATTGTTCACGATGATGTCGGGCTCCGGACAGGCGGCCAGCACCTGATTGCGGCCGGCTTCCGTCGTCACGTCGACGGCGACCGCCGTCACCTTGACGCCGAACTTCTTGGCGATTTCGTTGGCCGTCGCCTCGAGCTCCGACTTGGTGCGGGCGTTGATCACCAGATCGACGCCCTCTTCGGCCAGCGCCATCGCGCAGCCCTTGCCCAAGCCCTTGCTGGCCGCGCAGACGATCGCCTTGCGGCCCTTGATGCCCATATCCATCTAGCGTCCCTTTCCCTAGTTCATGCGGACTAATTCACGCGCGTCCAGATCTGCGTCTCGCCGAGCATCGGCGTGCCGACATAGCCGCGCAGGCGCAGCTTGCCGTCCGGTTGCAGGCTGATATTGGCGCTGTAGATCTTGCCGTTCTCGCCATTGTAGATCTGGCCGCCGTCGAACGCGTTGGGATCGGACGTCGCCTTGAAGCCCCAGATCAGCGGCATGCCGATCACCTTGCGGCTGCGCAGCGACGGGTTCTCGTTGCGATAGTCGGTGGCGACGTCGGGCGGCACCACCTTGCCGTCCGGTCCCTTGGGATTGATCAGCCCGACGACAAAGCCGCAGATCGGGCCGCTGCCGGCATCCGGACAGGGGCCGATCTTGACCTGGGCCACGCCCGACGCCGTGAGCCAGGTCCCTGCCACGCCCTGTTGTGCCGATGCCGACGACGCCAGCAAGGCGAGCGCCGCTGCCAGAACGATCTTCTTCATCGCATCCTCCCCCGCTCCAGGAACTCCCGCCTCACGACGAGCCGGCAAGCTCCGTCAGCACATCGGCCGCCAGACGGCGGTCGATTTCGCGCCGCTCCACGAGCGCCCGCCGGTCGAGCGCGGCAACGACCAGCCGTGCCGCTTGTGCGGAACGTTCCATGTGCGACACGAGATATTGCACGACACCCGCGCCTGCGTGCAATTGCCGGTCGGCGAGCTGCTTGAGAATGATCGAGCCCAGCAGTTCGTCGTCGGGCGGGGCCACCGCCACTGCCGGTGCCGCGCGCAGGCGCGAGGCGAGATCCGGCAGCGCAATCGACCAGCGCGCCGGTGGCTCCGTCGAAATCAGCAGCAGAAAGCCGCGGCGCTCGCGGATCAGGTTGTAGAGATGGAACAGTCCCCGCTCAGGCGCCTGCTCGGCGCCTTCGATCACGATCGTGGGCTGCGAGGCGGCAAGCTCGGTGAGATCGGCCACGCCCTTGCCCTCGAGGTCTCGCCCCGCCAGTACCAGGGCGCCGCTCCGTGCCGCCCAGATCCGGCCGAGATGGGTCTTGCCGCAGCCGGCCGGCCCACTCAGCGCCAGGGCCGGCGCCGGCCAATCGGGCCAGCGATCGATCCAGGCCAGCGCCTCGCGATTGCCGTCGGCCACGACGAAATCCTCGCGCGCGTAGGTCGGCGGCGGAAGCGCGAGATCGAGCGTGAGCTGGCGGGCCATAGCTGTCAGGCGGACCGATCAGGCGGCCGTGCCGCGGTAGATATCGCTTTCACGATAGCGGCTGAGAAGATGGCGCACGATGACCCCGATCACCGCGGCAATGGGAACGGCCACCAGGATGCCGACGAAACCGAACAGCGTGCCGCCGGCCAGCAGGGCGAACATGATCCAGACGGGATGCAGGCCGACCCTGTCGCCGACCAGCTTGGGCGACAGCACATTGCCTTCCATCGCCTGGCCGAACAGGAAGACCGCAGCGACCTTGACCACGCCGATCCAGTCCGGCGGGAACTGCGCCAGCGCCATGCCGAGCGCCATCACCGCACCGACGAAGGTGCCGACGAAGGGGATGAACGAAATGGCGCCGGCGACCAGACCGATGACCAGGCCGAACTGCAGGCCGACCAGGCTCAGGCCGATGGCATAGATCGAGCCCAGCGCCAGACAGACCAGCGCCTGGCCGCGCACATAGCCCGCGATTGCGGCGTTGGATTCATGGACGAGCTTGCGGATGGTATCGGCATGATCGCGCGGCAACGCATCGTCGATCGCCTCCACCACCTTCTCCCAGTCGCGCAGCAGATAGAAGGTCACGACCGGCGTGATGAACAGAAGGCCGAGCAGGTTGATGATGGCCACGCCCCGCTGGGCGATGGTGCCGGCGACGCCGCCAGCGACCGACAGCGCCTTGCCGGCCCATTGCGTCGCCTCGGCCTGCAGGTCGTGCAAAGTGAGGGGCGGCAGGCCGAGCCTCTCGCGCAGCGGCTCGATCAGCGGCTGGATGCGCTGCACCGCCTTCACGACATATTCCGGCGCCTTGACGATCAGCGCCTGCACCTGGCCGAACAGCGGCGGCAGGATCGCCATGGTGACGCCGACCGCCAGCAGGACCGCGACGATGGTGACAGCCGTCGTCGCCATGGTGCGCGACAGGCCCATCCGCTGCAGGCGAACGACGACAGGGTCGAGGAAATAGGCCACGACCATGCCGACGACGAACGGCAGCAAGATATCGTTCAGCAACCACAGAAGGACCAGGAAGACGGCAGCGGCAATGCCCCAGAAACGCCAACGCACCGAGGCGGTCACGCCGTCACCGCGGCTGCAGGCGCCACCGGTCGGCGTCCTTGTCGAGCTGCAGGCCGGCCTGGGCGAGGGTGCGCTGCAGTTCCTCGGGCGATCCGAAATAGTCGAGCCGCAATTCAGCCCGATCCGATTCCAGCTGCTTCACCGATACGTTCTTGACCGCCGGCACGGCACTGAGGCGCTGCCGGACCTGTACCCAGTCGGCAAGGGCGCGGATCGGCACCACGACATCGAGCGAATCCTGCGCATCGCGCCGTACCGTCGCGATGCCGCGCCAATCCTCCTCGACCTTGGCATGCATCTTCTTGGCGGCGTCCGAAAGCTGCCCAGCATCGGGGACCGACACTTTGGGAATCTCGCTGCGCTGACCGGTCTGGGTGTCGTAGCGCAGGCCGCCCACGGTCAGAGTCCCCTTCGCCTTGTCGCCCTCGACGGTGGCCACGATGATGATCGGCACGCGATAGCGCGCGTTGAGCCGCGACAAGGCGGAGAGGTCGCCGACATAGGCCTCTTCAGGCGTCATCACCCCCTGATCGGTCTGGTCGCCGCGCATCACCGTCACCGGCACGGCACCGCCGCTGCCGAGCTGCTGCCAGGCGTCCCGCCAGGAGTTGCGGTCGTCCAGCGGCTGGACGCCGTCCTGTCCCTTCCAGAGCGGCACGACCAGCGCGGGACGTTGCACCGTCTCGACCGTCTTGGCGCCTGCCCCGCTCATCCAGGCTTTCACCTGGTCCGGAGCGAAGACGACATTGAGCGTGGCGATGTAGCGGCCCGGGGCGGAACGTTCGTTCACGAACTCGACGCCGCGGGTCATGCTCTCGAGCCTGGCATCGTCCACCTGCGGCAAGCGGGCGCGGTCCTCCGGCGCCACCATACGATCCACAAGCATCTGCAGGGCCTTGCGGCGGGCGTCGCGGATACCCTGCTCGCGCGCCTTCACGGCGTCGGCACCCGAGGCATCGACCTCGACGCCGTCGACGGCATAGGCATTGCCACCCGCCTGAACTCCAGGAGTCTGGGCAAAAGCGTGTTCCGACAGGGCGCCGGCAGCAAGGGTCGCCAGGAAGGCGGCGACGATCGTGGAAAACCAGCGGCCTATCGGCATTGCGGGGGTCCGGTTTTTGGCTATGTTCGCGCCACCTATCTAGCACGAATGAGCCCGGCTTGAAGCCCAACACGCCCCCCGACGCCACTGCCGACGATCGTGGCCACAATCGGCCACCCCTCACCTACAAGGACGCGGGCGTCGACATCGATGCAGGCGACGAGCTCGTCGAGCACATCAAGCCGCTCGCACGCAGCACGAACCGTCCCGGAGTCATGGGCGGGCTGGGCGGCTTCGGCGGGCTGTTCGATCTCAAGGCAGCGGGCTTCAACGACCCCATCCTGGTCTCGGGCACCGACGGCGTGGGCACCAAGCTCAAGGTCGCCATCGAGGCGGCAATACCCGACACGGTCGGCATTGACCTGGTGGCGATGTGCGTCAACGACATCGTCGTGCAGGGCGCCGAGCCGCTGTTCTTTCTCGACTACTATGCCAGCGGCAAGCTCGAGGTCGATGTCGGACGCCGCCTCGTAGCCGGCATCGCCGAAGGCTGCCGGCGCGCAGGCTGTGCGCTGGTCGGTGGCGAGACGGCCGAAATGCCCGGCATGTACACCGACGGCGACTACGATCTCGCAGGCTTCGCCGTGGGCGCGGCCGAGCGCGATGCTTTGCTGCCGCGACCCGACATTGCCGCAGGCGACGTGGTGCTGGGCCTCGCCTCGAGCGGCGCACACTCCAACGGCTACTCCCTGGTGCGCCGCGTCGTCGAGCGCAGTGGCCTGAAGTACGGCGACAAGGCGCCCTTCGCGGACATGCCTCTGGGCGAAGCGCTGCTGGAGCCGACGCGAATCTACGTGAAGCAACTCCTGCAGGCGGTGCGTGCCACACAGGCCATCAAGGGCCTGGCGCACATCACCGGTGGCGGCCTGCCCGGCAATGTGCCGCGCTGTCTGCCCGACGGCCTGCGGGCGCGCCTCGATGCCCGGCGCTGGACGGCCCCCGAAGTCTTCCGCTGGCTGCGCACCACGGGAGACGTGCCGACCGACGACATGCTGCGCACCTTCAACTGCGGCCTCGGCATGATCGTGGTGACGGCCGCCGGCGACGCGGCGCGCGTGGCCCAGGAGCTGACCGCGGCCGGCGAGACGGTGTGGGAAGTCGGCACGATCGAGCGTGCCCCGACCGACGAGGCCGACTGCGTCGTGGATCACGCCGACACTCTATGGCGAAGCTGAGAGTAGGCGTCCTGATCTCGGGGCGCGGCAGCAACATGGCGGCGCTGATCCGTGCGGCCGAAGCCGCCGACTATCCCGCCGAGATCGCCTGCGTCGTGAGCAACAAGCCGGACGCGCCGGGCCTCGCCCTCGCCGCGGCGGCCAACGTGCCGACCGTCACGGTCTCACATCGCGACCATCCCGACCGCGAGGTCTTCGACCGTGCCGTGGCGGCCGCGCTGGAACGCCACGGCGTCGAGTTCGTGGTGCTGGCCGGTTTCATGCGGATCTTCAGCCCGTGGTTTCCGACGCGCTGGGCCGGCCGGCTGATCAACATCCATCCGTCGCTGCTGCCGGCCTTCAAGGGATTGCACGTGCAGCGCCAGGCGCTCGACGCCGGCGTTCGGCTGAGCGGCTGCACGGCGCATTTCGTGACCCCCGACCTCGATTCCGGCCCGATCATCGCCCAGGCGGCCGTGCCGGTTGTGGCAGGCGACACTGAGGAAACGCTTTCAGCACGCATCCTGCGGCAGGAACACCGGCTCTACCCACTGGTGGTGCGCTGGTTCGCCGAGGGCCGGATCGCGGTCGACGGCGAAAAGGTCGCGGTTCAAGGGGTTCCGCGCGGCGCGACCCTCCTCTTCTCCCCGGAAGCCTAGTTCTGTATATAGTGGCCAACGATTTTCACCGGGGACGAGATATGGCTGAGGCGACGGACGACTACCGGGCACATCAGGAGACCTACACGGCTTTCAACAAGCTGGTGACCTTCACGGTCCTCTGGATCGTTCTGCTGCTGGTCTCGATGGCGCTGGGCCTGGTTGGCGGCCTGCATATCCTGGGTCTGCTGCTGGGCGTTGGCGGTTCGATCGCCCTCCTGATCGGCTTTGCCGTCTTGAGTTGACGCACGGCGAACGCAGACAAAAGAAAAGCGGCCCGTTGGGCCGCTTTTTTTGTTTTAGGAGGTCGGCTTCAGCCGACGATCTCCGAGCCGGCAAAGAAGTAGGCGATTTCGATCGCGGCATTCTCGGGCGAGTCCGAGCCGTGCACCGAGTTGGCCTCGATCGACTCGGCGAAGTCCTTGCGGATCGTGCCGGCGTCGGCATTGGCCGGGTTGGTGGCGCCCATGATCTCACGGTTGCGCGCAATGGCGTTCTCGCCTTCGAGAACCTGCACGACCACGGGGCCCGAGGTCATGAAAGTGCAAAGATCGTTGAAGAACGGACGAGCCTTGTGCACGCCGTAGAACTGTTCAGCCTGCTGGCGGCTCATCCAGATACGCTTCTGGGCGACGATGCGCAGGCCCTTTTCCTCGAACCGGGCGTTGATCTTGCCGGTCAGGTTCCGGCGGGTCGCGTCCGGCTTGATGATCGAAAAAGTGCGTTCGACGGCCATATTTCCCTCTTGCCCGTATGCTTTGGAGCATCACGCATTCGACTGGAATCAGTCGAATGCGTGATGCCGAAACCGGAGATGCCCGTCACAATGCGTTTCCACATCATGGGGACCGCTACGCGGTCCCCATGATGTGCAAGCCGCTCCGGGCATGTGGGCGCGCCTTATAAACGCGGGGTTCCGGGCCGGCAAGCCGGTTGGACCCGCCTCTCCCGCATGCTAAACGCCGCGGCCCCATGCTTCACGTCAGCGACCTCTCCTTTCGTCACGGCGAACGCGTTCTCTTCGATCGCGCGTCAGTGGCTTTTTCCGACGGCTGGAAGGTCGGCCTTGTCGGCCGCAACGGTGCGGGCAAGTCGACCCTGCTTCGCATCATCCAGGGCCTGACGGAGGCCGACAGTGGCGAAATCAACCTGATGGGTCGCACCCGCATCGGGTCGGTGCCGCAGGATCCGCCGGGCGGTGACATCCCGGTCCTCGACGCCGTCCTGGCAGCCGATGTCGAGCGTACGGCGCTGATGGCGGAAGCCGAGACCAGCCAGGACGGTCTGCGGCTCGCCGAGATCCATATGCGCCTCGACGAGATCGGTGCCGCTTCAGCGCCATCGCGGGCGGCCGCGATCCTGAGCGGCCTCGGCTTCGACAACGAGGCCCAGTCGCGTCCCTGCGGCGAGTTCTCCGGCGGCTGGCGCATGCGCGTGGCGCTGGCCGGCACGCTGTTCAGCGACCCCGACCTCCTGATTCTCGACGAACCGTCGAACCATCTCGACATCGAAGCCATGATGTGGCTGACCGAGCATCTGCGAAAGTTCCGCAACACGCTCCTGATGGTCAGCCACGACCGCGACCTGCTGAACGACGTCTGCGATCACATCGTGCACATCGATCAACAGAAGCTCGTGCCCTATACCGGCAACTACGATTTCTTCGAGCGCACGCGCGCCGAGCGTCTGGCCAACGATGCCGCGCAGCAGGCCAAGGTCGCCGCGCAGCGCAAGCACATGCAGGCCTTCGTCGACCGCTTCAAGGCCAAGGCCAGCAAAGCGCGCCAGGCGCAGTCGCGCATGAAGATGATCGAGAAGCTGGGCCCCGTCGCCTCGGTGCCCATCGAGGAGAGGATTGCCTTCAACTTCCCTTCGCCCGACATCCTCGCCTCGCCCATCGAGACCCTGGACGGAGTGACGGTGGGCTATCCCGACGGTCCGCCGATCCTGCGCAACCTCGACCTGCGCATCGACATGGACGACCGCATCGCCCTGCTCGGTCAGAACGGCAACGGCAAGTCGACCTTCATCCGCGTCCTGTCCGATCGGCTGCAGCCGCGCGAAGGCCGCATCAAGCGCACGCCCAAGCTGCGCCTCGGCTACTTCTCGCAGGACCAGGAGGAGAGCCTCGACTACGAGGCGACGCCGTTCGACCACATGAACCGCGCCTTGGGTCCGGGCGCCGGCGAGGCCAAGGTGCGCGCCCAGCTCGGTCGCTTTGGCTTCTCGCGCGACCGCGCCAACCTCAAGGTCGGCGTGCTGTCCGGCGGTGAGAAGACCCGCCTGCTGCTGGCGCTGGCCACCCGCAACGCGCCGCACATGCTGCTGCTCGACGAGCCGACCAACCATCTCGACATGGATGCGCGCGCCTCGCTGGTCGATGCGATCAACGACTTCGAGGGCGCCGTCGTGCTGGTGAGCCACGACACGCATCTGGTGAAGATGGTTGCCGACCAGCTCTGGGTCGTCGCCAACGGCAGCGTCACGCCCTTCGACGGCGATATCGACGACTACCAGTCGCGGCTGCTGCGGGAGCGCAGTGGACGGCCTGCCAAGGAAAGCAAGAGCAAGAAGGAAAAGAAAGACAAGAAGGAAAAGGCGGCCTCTGCTCCCGCTCCTGCCGCGGCTCCCTCCGAGAAGGTCAAGCGTGGGCCGCTGAAGCGCGCCCTGGAAGCGGCCGAGAAAAACATCGCCACGCTCACCAAACAACGCAACGACGTCGAAGCCAAGCTGGCCGATCCCGCGACCTACTCAGGCCCACCGGCCCTCGCCACGGACCTGCAGAAGGAAAAGCTGCGGCTGGAGCGCGAGCTGGCACATGCCGAGCATGAATGGATGGTCGCGCAGGAAGCCTTCGAAGCGGCCTGATCCCTACTCTGCTGCAGCTGGCGCTGCCTTCACAGCGCTGCTCTGCCGAAGCGACATCACGATGCCGACATTCGCTACGTACAGACCGATCGCGATCCAGAAGATCACGGCGGGCAGGCCCAGGTTCATCAGGTAGCCGAATACGGGCGGCGCCAGGAATGAGCCGATGTCGAGGCCGGAATAGACGAAGCCGAACACTTTGCCGGTGGCACCGGCTGGCGTGGCGTTGCGGACGATCATATCGCGCGACGGGTTGGTCGCACCGCCCGCTGCGCCGGCCAGCGCCAGCACGATTGGCAACAGAGCCGGCGACACCGCCTGCATGGCAATCGGCAGGGTGAATGCCGCCGCGACCAGCAGCCCGATCGCCGCGACGCGATCATGACGGCGCACGCGATCTGCGAACAGCCCACCGACCAGCATGCCGGCCGCCGAGCCCACGATGAACACGATCAGGCAGAAGGCGGCATATGTTTCCGTGATGCCGAACATGCTGCCCCAGGCCGGCACGGCGAACTGCTGGATGCCGACCGTATTGGCCGCGAGCAGCGCGAAGTAGACGAGGCAGAGCAGCAAGGTCGGCTGAAGGAAAAGTGTCAGCGCCGGCGCGGTGCCGTGCTGTGCGGCCGCAGCGCGTTCCTTGATACGGTGATCGATCAGCTCGCGGCGATGGATGAGGACCAGAAACGACAGGATGATCCCTGGCAACGCGCCGATCAGCGCCGCGCCGATCCAGCCGAACATGCTGTCGAGGAAGTACATGATGGGCGCCGCCGCCCATCCCAGCGAGCCGCCGAGACCGTGGATGCTATAGGCGCGGCCCAGCCGGCTTTGCGTGACGGACGAGTTGAGTAGTGCGAAGTCGGCCGGATGGAAGACCGAATTGCCAAGGCCTGCGACGACGGCGATGGCGGCGAAGGCTGCGAACGAATGGGCGAAGGAGATCAGCCCCAGGCCGCAGCCGACGACGAACAGGCCACCGGCCAGGATCGGCCGCGCGCCGAAGCGGTCGACGGCGAAGCCCGCCGCGGTCTGCGCCACGCCGGAGACACCGTAGAAGATACCGGCCAACAGGCCGACATCGGCATAGCTGAGGCCCACTTCCTGGCGGACGATCAGCAGCATCGTGGCGAAGGCGAGCTGATAGTAGTGGCTGGCACCATGGGCAACGCCGATCAGGCTGATCACCCGGACATCGTGCCGAAACGGCTCGGCGGTGGTTGCAGACATCGACACCTCTTGGCAGCGATACTAGGCGATCCGCTGCGCGAACGTTCTTCGGAAATCTGCGGGGGAGCCATGCGCTCGTGATGACGCGATGCAGCAGCCCTTGCTAGTGTCCGCGCCGGCATTAGGGAGAAGCGTATGAAAAGATGGAAGCATCGCCCGGAGGGCTCGACCTGGGGCGATTGGGGCGATGACGATCAGCTGGGTCGCCTCAACCTCATCACCCCGAAGAAGGTGCTCGAAGGCATCGCCGAGGTGAAGGAAGGGATTTCATTCTGCCTGAGCCTGCCGCTCGACTTTCCCGGCGGTAACGTCCTCAATCCGCGACGCCTGCCGCCCGTCCTGTCGCCGACCGGCGACGAGAACGGCTGGCGCTTCAACTTCATGACCAACTCCCTCAATCCGCTGTTCGTCGACGTGGCCAGCGACGACCGCGTGATCCTGACGCTGCAGTACTCGACCCAGTGGGATACGCTCGCCCATGTCGGCGGCATGTTCGATGCCGACGGCGACGGCGTGCCGGAGCCGCTCTACTACAACGGCTTCAAGGCCGGCACCGACGTCGTCGGGCCGCAGCCCGATGCCGGTCGCGACGGCTGCGGCCACCTCTCCTACGCCCACAAGCTCGGCGTCGAGAACATGGCGGCCAAGGCGATCCAGGGCCGCGCCGTGATGGTCGACCTCGAGAAGCACTATGGTCGCGACCACAAGTACGTGACCTATGACGACTTCAGGCGCGTCCTCGACGCCGACAACGTCTTGGTCGAACCCGGTGACATGCTGCTGCTCTTCACGGGCTTCACCGACGAGATCATGAAGATGAACAAGAAGGTCGATCCTGCACGCGCACATGCCATGTGCTGTGTGCTCGACGGCCGCGACAAGCGGCTGCTGCAGTGGATCACCGACAGCCAGATCTCGGCACTGATCGCCGACAATTATGGTGTCGAGGCGGTCCCCGCACTGCCCGGCCCCGACAACGCCGACCATCCGTCGCTGCCGATCCACAATCACTGCCTTTTCAAGCTCGGCCTGAACCTGGGCGAGATCTGGTGGCTGAAGGACCTGGCGCTGTGGCTGCGCGACAAGAAGCGCTCCCGCTTCCTGCTGACGGCACCGCCGCTGCGCCTGCCCGGCGCGGTGGGCTCGCCGGCGACCCCTGTCGCCACCGTCTGATCGTCGTGGCCGTCCGCTCGCTCGCGACGCTGGTGGCGCAAGGCCTCGCAGCCGAACGCTTCGCGCTCCTGGATGTCGGCTGCTCGGGTGGCCTCGACCCGAAATGGCGGGCCTTCGGTCAGCGCCTGCGCGCGATCGGCATCGACGCCAGCGCGACGGAGTGCCAGAGGCTGACGGCGGCCGAAGACAATCCCGACATCGAGTATGTCGCGACCTTCGTGAGTCCCCGCGCCGACCGGCCGATCGATCTGTCGGCTGGTCCGGCGGCGCCGCACATCATGAAGATGCGCGACCGCATGAGCTTCATGCGGACGCGCGAGATTCGCGAGGAGCGCCTGCGGACCGCCTCGACCGAGGAACAGCTGCGCCACAATGCCTGGGAGATGACCGGGCTTGCCGATCCAGCCAAGCCTGTCGTCGTCCCCGATCTGCTGGCGGCCAAAGGCTGGACCGATCTCGACTATCTCAAGATCGACACCGACGGCATCGACTGGGAGATCCTGCAATCCTTTGCCGGCCGGCTGGCCCCGCTGCGCCTGCTCGCCGTGCAGCTCGAGGTGAATTTCGTCGGTGACGGTGCGCCAGAGGAGCACGCCTTCCACAATACCGACCGCTTCATGCGCCAGCAGGGCTTCGACCTGTTCCGCCTCGACGTGCGCAACTATTCGACGCGGGCTCTGCCTGCTCGGTACATCTGGCCCACGCCGGCCGAGACGCATTCCGGCCGCCCTTTCCAGGGCGAGGCGTACTACGCGATCGACCTCATCCGCCATATCGGCAGCGAAGGTGCCGAGCAGATGTCCGCAGAGAAGATCGCCAAGCTGGCCGCCATCCTGTCGAGCTGGGAGGTGCCCGATGCGGCCGCCGAGCTGCTCCTGCATTACCGCGAGAGACTCGCGGCCATCCTGGATGTCGAACAGGGCCTGGACCTGCTGGCCATCCAAGCCCAGCCCGAGAGCCCGCGCCCGCTCGGCTATCGCGACTACATGGCCCGCTTCGAAACCGATCCGCCGGATTTCTATCGCCCCGAGGGCAACATTCCCCTCAGTGAACGCCTGAAGGCCGCCTGGCGTGCCTTCCTTCAGCCGCGCGCCAAACGATAGCTTACGCCTTCTTCTCCCAGCCGCCAGTCGGGGTCTGTTGCCAGTAGACGACCGTGTGGCCTGCGGTCTTGTAGGTCTTCCAGCGTTCGCGGGCGTCGGCGACGGCGCTATCGTCACGGCCGTCGAACAACTCGAAGCAGCGCTTGTAGTCGCTGACCTTGTCGGATCGGGCTCGGTCGGCAACGAATAGGAACGACGCGCCGTTGGGATTCTCGTCGAGATGCGTCAACCACACCGGCTGGCGATCGGCTTCGCCGTCGCGGGCCGATCCGTGCGGCAGGAAGCCGTTGGGGTCGTAGGTCCAGAGATGCGTGTTGAGGGAGTCGACACGTTCGGTCGAGCCCAGCATCACGACGGCGCGCTCGCCCGCCTGCAAGGTCTTCACCAGCAGGCGGGGCAAGGCGTCTTCCAGCGACGATCGGGTCAGATGGTAGAAGTTGACCTCGGTCGCCATCGGTCCTCGTCCTCCGACGCTCAGCGCTCGTAATTGTCGGCGATCAGCTTGTCGAGCAGGCGCACGCCGTAGGCGGTGGCGCCCTTGGGCGTCGTGTTGTCGCCCTTGCCCGACCAGGCCACCCCGGCAATGTCGATATGCGCCCAGGCCACGCCCTCCTGCACGAAACGCTGCAGGAACTGCGCCGCGGTGATCGACCCGCCGTCGCGGCCGTTGCTGACGTTCTTCATGTCGGCGATCTCGGAGTCGATCAGCTTGTCGTACTTGGGGCCGAGCGGCATGCGCCACAGCTTCTCGCCGATCTGCGAGCCGGCCGCGCGCAGCCGGTTGGAGAGCTGCGTGTTGTTGGAGAAGAGGCCGGCGCGCTCATGGCCCAGCGAAATGATGATGGCGCCGGTCAAGGTCGAAAGCTCGACCATCGCTTGCGGCTTGAACTTCTCCTGCGCGTACCACATGGCATCGCACAGGATCAGCCGGCCCTCGGCATCGGTGTTGATCACCTCGACGGTCTGACCCGACATCGACTTCACGACATCGCCCGGACGCTGGGCGTTGCCGTCGGGCATGTTCTCGACCAGCGCGCAGATGGCCACCACATTCGCTTTGGCCTTGCGGCCGGCGATCAGCTTCATCGCTCCCGTGACGGCGCCGGCACCGCCCATGTCCCACTTCATGTCCTCCATGCCGCCCGCCGGCTTCAGCGAAATGCCGCCGGTGTCGAAGCAGACACCCTTGCCGATCAGCGCCACCGGCGCCTGGTCCTTCGGTCCGTTCATCCAGCGCATCACGAGGAGCTGCGATTCGCGCTCGCTGCCCTGCCCGACACCCAGCAGCACGTGCATGCCGAGCTTCTTCATCTCGGCCTCGCCCAGCACCTCGACCTTGACGCCGAGCTTGGTGAGTTCCCGGGCACGGCGGGCGAACTCCACGGGATAGAGGACGTTGGCGGGCTCGCTCACCAGATCGCGCGTCATGAACACGGCGTCGATCGTGGGCTCGAGCTGGGCGTAGACCTTGCGAGCGTCGGCCGGTCCCGCGACGACGACGGTGAGCTGCTCGAGTGACAGTTTGTGCTCGGGCTTATCCTTCGTCTTGTATCGGTCGAACCGATAGTTGCGAAGCTGCGCGCCCAATGCGATTCGAGCAGCGATCTGCCCCGGCGTGAGGCGGCTGCCTTTCACCGGATCGACGACCACGGTCACCGCCTTGTGGCCAGCCGCATTGGCCTCCGCGGCGACGACGCCCCCCAGCCCTTCCGCAGCGCGAGCGTCGAGTTCACGCCCCTTGCCGACGCCGAGCAGCAGCAGACGGTCGGCCCCGCCGCTCTGGCCGAGGATAGTAGCGGTCTGGCCCGTCGCGCCCGTAAAGCGCCCGGCGCCGAGCGCCCGCGTCAGGGCGCCTCCGGCTTGGCTATCGATGGCATTGGCGGTTGCCAGGAATTGCTTCTCCGCCGCCACGAAGACAGCGACATTGCCGGAAAAGGCCTTCGGAAAGGCCGAAAACTCCACTTTCATTCGATTCCCTCGTTCCTGGCACTCGTTTGGCGCCGATTTTTCGCCCCTGCGACGGGAGGGCGCAAGCAATGTTTGCCCCCCGGCCAGCGGCAAATTCGGGGTGGCGTTGGGCCGTCTGCGCCAGTATCAGTACCGGCCCTCAAAACGGACATGGAAATGACCACAGGAACTCTGCCTCGCGTCTCGGTCGTAGGTCTTGGCAAGCTCGGAGCCCCCCTTGCGGCAGTGCTCGCCAGCCGCGGCTTCACTGTCATCGGCCTGGACGTGAACAAGACGTTCGTGGACGCCATGAATGCCGGCAAGATGCCGATCGTGGAGCCGCAGCTCAACGAACTGATCGCCGCCAACAAGGAGCGCCTTTCGGCGACCATGGACGCCAATGAAGCGATCCAGAAGAGCGACGCCAGCTTCGTCATCGTCCCTACGCCGTCCGACAGCACCGGCTTCTTCTCCAACCGCTTCGTGCTGCAGGCGATGGAGACCCTCGGCAAGGCCCTGCGCAACAAGAAGGGCTACCACATGGTGGTCATCACCTCCACGGTGATGCCCGGCTCGACGGGCAGCGAAATCAAGGCCGCGCTCGAGGCCGCCTCCGGCCGCAAGGTCGGTCCGGACCTCGGCCTCTGCTACAATCCGGAATTCATCGCGCTGGGCTCGGTGGTGCGCGACATGCTCTTCCCCGATTCGATCCTGATCGGCGAGAGCGATTCCAAGGCCGGCGACATGCTGCAGACCATCTACCTGCAGATGTGCGAGAAAAAGCCGCCGGTGCAGCGTATGAACTGGGTGAGCGCCGAACTGACCAAGATCTCGGTGAACACCTACGTCACCACCAAGATCTCCTATGCCAACATGCTGGCCGATATCTGCGACCGCCTGCCGGGCGCCGACGTCGATGTGGTGACCAAGGCGCTGGGCGCCGACACCCGCATTGGCGCCAAGTACCTCAAGGGCGCGATGGGCTATGGCGGTCCCTGCTTCCCGCGCGACAACGTCGCCTTCGCAGCACTTGCCCGCAAGATCGGCGCCCGCGCCGACGTCGCAGAAGCGACCGATCGCATCAACAACTTCCAGGTCGACCGCCTCACCGGCCTGGTCGGCAAGTTCGCCAAGGCCGGCACGCGCATCGCCATCCTCGGCCTGTCCTACAAGCCGCATACGCCGGTCGTCGAGGAAAGCCACAGCGTCAAGCTCGCCGCCAAGCTCGCCGAAGCCGGCTACATCGTCGCCGTGCACGATCCGCTGGCCCAGGACGCCGCCCTCGCCGTGCTGGGAGACCAGGTGGTCGGCGCCTCGTCGCTCGACGGCGCCGTGCGCGAATGCGATCTCCTGATCGTCGCCACTGGCTGGCCGCAGTACAAGGAGATCGATCCGGCCTGGTGCAAGCGCAGCAATGGCCAGCGCCTGACCGTTCTCGATCTCTGGCGTACGCTCCCGGCGGAGAAGTTCGCCGACGTGGTGGACGTGCTCTACTTGGGTTCGGGCCGCTGATCGGCCACGCACCATTCCCGAAGACGACGAGAAAGCCCGCATTTGCGGGCTTTTTTGTTGCCTAGCATCCGAGCGCCGGCACTGTGGCCGCAAAATTGACGCTTTCGCGGCGGCCCGATATCAATCCTCGCATGAGCACCGCCTTTGCGGCTTACGTCGCCGATAGCCTGAAATCCGAGCAGTTCACACTCATCGACGTAGGTTGTTCCGGCGGCATCGACCCGGCCTGGCGGGTGTTCGGTGAGCGCCTGCGGGCTGTCGCCTTCGACGCCAGCCTCGACGAATGCGAACGGCTGACGCGCGAGGAAACCAACCCCAGCGTCAGGTATGTCGGCGGTTTCGTCGGCCTGCCTCCCGATCACCCCTTCGCAATCCGCCAGGGCAGTCATCCGTGGTTCGTGCGCAATCCCATGCAGCGGACCAGCTGCTGGCGGATGCTGCAGATCCAGAAGGAACGGCTCGAGAGCGCCAGCCTGGAAGAAAAGCTCCGCCACAATGCTTGGAACATGACCAAGCTCGCCGACCCCAACAAGCCTGTGATCGTGCCCGATGTCCTGAAGGATCTGGGCTGGGCGGACGTCGATCTCCTCAAGATCGACATCGACGGGCCCGACTTCGCGGTGCTGAACTCCTTCGACGGTCGCTTCGACGATCTCGGATTGCTGGCGGCACGGCTGGAAGTGAACCTCTATGGCGGCACGGCCGAAACCGAGCATGCCTTCCACAACACCGATCGCTTCATGCGCGCGCGCGGCTTCGAGCTCCTGGCCCTCGACGTGCGCACGTACGCCATGGCCGCCCTGCCCTCGCCCTTCGCCATCACATCGCCGGCCCAGACCGTCACCGGACGGCCGTTCCAGGCGGAGGCTTTCTACGCACGGGACCCGGCAGGCCAGGACTGGCGCCAGTTCGGCGAGAATCTGTCGGCCGAGAAGATGGCCAAGCTTGCGGCCATCTTCTCGATCTGGCAGCAGCCCGATGCCGCCGCCGAACTGCTGCTGGAATATCGCGAGAAGCTGGCGGCGGGCTTCGATGTCCAGACCGGCCTCGAACTGCTGGCCCAGCAGGCCCAGGAGCAGGCGGAAGCGCCCTTGAGCTACGCCGAATACATCGCGGCCTTCGAAGCCGATGCACCGTCTTTCTACCCGCCGCCGTCGGATCCGCCGCCACCGCCGCCCCCGCCGCCGCGCACTCTGGGTCGCCGCCTGCGCGCGGCGTTGCAGTCGTTCCTCAATCCCGACGACGCAGCGTTCGGCCGCGACTGATCCGTCGCAGCCGCAGTGGCCCGGTCGTCAGACCGCGTGCCGGCCGCGAAACCGCAGGACCTTGCCGCGCAGCGAGGGATCCTCGCGCGGGATCCCGGCGAGAACCTGACTGCAAAACGGGTTGATGTTGGCGCCGACGTGATCGGTGAACAGCGGCCAGTATTTATTGTAGATCACGTTAACGCCAATGAAGCGCCGCGGCAGACGCCGCCCGGTGGGGCGCGTTTCATGCTCGGTCGCCGTGGCCTGACGGAACAGCTTGGCGAGCATCTTCAGCCGCTTCTCGTCGACCGGGCTTGCCAATCGGCCGCAACGCACCGGCTCGTCCGGCCGCTGTGTGGCGATGCCGAACTCGAAAATGAAAAGATGGGCCTGATTGATGAGTTCCTTGAAGGGGCCTCTCTTCACGCCCGGCAAATCGCTCGGCAGCCCTTCGCATTCGTCCGGCACCAGCAGCGTTCCGGTAAAGCCCATCCCCTTCCAGGCTTTCGCGAAAGACGTCACGAAGTCGGCGCGAGTCGCACCGATCAATACAGAGGTCGAGCGCGGGAAGGTCAGCACCTGGTCGCAGACGAACGGCAAGGTATGCGGCAGATCGTAGGTCAGGTCGTCGTAGAGTTGCCATTCCAGGCTGGTCGTGGTGTACGGCACCGTCGCCGGCGCGATGGCGGCGTCGAGGCCTGCCGTGAAACGCTGGTACGACGTCTCGCGGTCCAGCCGCACTTCCTCGATCGTGACGTCGGGCCACCCCCAGCTATCGGCCTGCGCCGGAAGGTAGGGCGTCGACACGTCCCAGATGTACCGATCCTGGTCGTTCATCTTGGTCTGCCGGCCCTTGTTGTTGGCCGCCGCAACGCGGGTATGGTCGCAATGGTAGCCGAACAGCTTGTCGATCAGCGTGTCGACACGGCCGCGGTAAAGCGCCAGGCGCGCCGCCAGGTTGGAATCGCAGTGCCAGCCGAGCACCATCTCTTCGTCGAAACCGTGGATCGCGAACATGTCGTCGCGCAATGCCGCCTGGAAGTCGCCCAGCGCGTCGTACTTCATCGGCATGAAATTGTGGACCACCTGGTTGAGGTGGAACCGCACCGACCAGTCCCGCAGCTTGCGCAGGTTGTCCGCCGGATCGCGGCGGTCGAAGGCGGCCTCCCACAGCATCTCCGGCAGCTCGAAGCGCGGGATCTGGTAGAAGCCGTCGGGCACGGCCCCCAGGATGTCGCTCAGCGATTCACCCTCGACCCGCGGCACCAGCAGCATGTCGGTGTTGGTGTAGAGGATCCAGCGATTGTTCGGATTCGAGCGCCGCAAGGCGATGTTGCGCGACTGGCATTCGAGCGCGACCAGATGGGTCTTCGACTTGAGATGGGCATGCTGCTCGGGGCGGACGCGCAGCACGCGCATCACCTTCTTGGCCTTGTCGGTCAGCGTATCGTGGATCGCCTCGGGGAATGTCGGATGGTCTTCCGGCGTGTTGTAATCGACGAACAGGATTTCGTCGTCCGGATCCGACATCACCTCCGCCAAGGCGTTGAAGCTGATCGCCGCCCGCTTGTGCAGGTTGTAGCCGTGGCTGTCGTTACGGCCGTACAGGATAACGGAAAACATCGAACCCTCGTGCAGGTGATGCAATTAGCGGAAGCAGAAAATGATCACGCACCGATGCGCTTCAACTCGTTCCGCGCCGCCGCGTGCTCAATCATGGACGGCGCCGCATAGTCGACGATCTGCCGCCAGCGTCGCTTGGCACTCTCAGGATCGTGCGCGACTTGGTGCGCGCCGAACTGGAACCAAGCTTCGGCACGGCGTCCGTCCGAGTCGGCCTGCGCCAGCACTTCTTCCTCGGACGCGCGGCCGAAAAGGAACGATAGCAGCAAGGCGGGCCAGGAGTCGGGCGTGGCGGCCTGCGCCGCCGTCAGAGGCTGGCCAAGGCGAAGCCGAGCCGTCGCCTGGTAGAGGCGCCAGTAGGCATCTTCCGGGTGCTTGGCGATGACGCTGTCCAGCTCGGCATGGGCGAGTTCGTAGGCAGCCAGGCGCAAGGCAATGCAGGCCCGGGCGGTGGCCTGGCTGGTCGGCAGCAAGGCGAGTTGCCGGTTGAGGTCGGCATTGGCGTCGTCGAGGCGACCGAGCCCCATGAGCGCGACGCTGCGCGTGCTGAGCGCTTCGGAGTCGGACGGCCTCGCCGTCACCACGGCGTCGATCGTCGTCAACGCCTCGTCGTACTTGCCCATCGCCAGGAGCGCTTCGGCCTTGATTGCCTGGACATCCAGCAGGCCGGGCTTGAGCTTGAGGGCGTGTTCGTAGTCGAGCAGAGCCTGCGCCGGCTTGCCACCGGCCAGGTAGGCATTGCCCCGCGCGATGTAAGGCAGGGCATTCTTCTTGAGCGACCCGAGAACGGTGTCGTAGGAGGAGACTTCAGCCCGAAAATTCCCACGGTGCCGGACCGCGAAGGGCCGATCCGGAGCACCCTGTCTCATCGCCGCGCGGATCCTGCGGGCTTCGGCGTATTTGGCCATTGCAGCTTCGCGGCGGCCCGCCAGGTCGAGCAGCTCTCCCTGGGCCTCGACGGCGGCGTCGAACTGCGGCGAGAGGGCGGCCGCATCGGCGTAAAGCCTCAGCGCCATGTCGATGTCGCCGCTACGGGCGATCACGCGCGCGCGCAGGAAGAGTTTGTCGGCTTCCGTATCGGCCTTCGGCTTGCCGTCGCCCGCCTTGCGATTCGGGCCACTCCGCTCCCGCCATTTCACGCGCAGGGATTCCGACAGTTTCGACAAGATACCAACGTCAGTCACACGAATGCTCCCAAACACGCCGTCCCCGTGCTTCGGGTGCGGAGAGAATCGCCGCGGTTACTCCGATGGAAGTCTTGGCGCTTGATCTCATCTCTGCCGGGCAGGTTCAAACGCGCCCCGCTAACGTACCGACCAGCGGTCGTCAAGCGGTTACGCAACATTATTGCGCACAGGCCGTCAAACGTCATGAAATCCCAAGAATCATGAAACCGTCGTAACCTCGAAGAAGATGTCACCCCGTTTGGGACCGCGCATATCGTCGTAAATGAAGTCGCAGGAGTCGAACAGCTTGAAACCACTTCCACGGAGCAGTCCGATGACCTCGTCGGCCTTGGCCCTGGAAGCGCAGAGGGGCGAAAGCAGAAGTTCGACCCAGACGAAACGGACCGTGCCGTTCGCGAAAAACACTGTCTCGCCATGCAAAATAGTAAATTCATGCCCTTGGGTGTCGACTTCGAAGATATCGATGCGATCGATTCCCCCGCGCCAGCAGATTTCCGTCAGGAACTGGCGCCGACATCGACAATCACCGGCTTCATCCCCCTCATTCCTGCCGTCGGGTCGTCGGCAATGCTCTTGCTGCGCCGCCCGCTCCCTCACCTTCGACGTCGCGATGACCTCGCTCCTCACGCCGCTGACGTCAAACGATGACGGCCGTCTTCACGGCGGCGAACGTCTACCAACGACGACTTCGCCATCAGGACGACGCGCTGCGGGCTCGTCCCGAGGCGCGCATGTATCCCGCGAGATCATCGCGCCCGCCCGAAAGCAGGTCAACGTTTGACGCCGGCATTGACCAATGATTGATATTGTCTGAAACGCCTCCTCCCCTAACTCGATCGCAGATGGCATTGCAAATCAGAGGGCTGTTCGCGCATCAGCCGCAAGTTCACAACGGCTCGCAGGTCCGGCTCCCGTCCGGGGTTTCGCGTTTCATACGCAACGCCGTGCCGTGGGCCGTCGGCGGGCCCCTCGTCGAAGCCGAGACAGCGCCCGAGCAGTGGAGTTACGCGCTGTCGTACCCATTGCATCAGGACGCAATGCGTGGCCTCGCCTCCGACGACGCCTTGATCGTCGAGTGCAAACTGCTGGTGCACAAAGGCGATCTCGGTATCGGAGTCGTCGATGCCGACCAGTCGTCGTTCGTTTCGCGGGAGGGGACGGTTCATGCGAGCGCGCAGCCGACGACCGTGCGTATCTGGGTACGCGAACCCGCCAAAGCCGGACATGTCCTTTTTCGCAACATCGCCGCCGATGCGAAGACAACCCATTTTGAGCTGCTCAGCATAAGGGCGCTCGTCATGCCAGGCGGCCGAGAGTGCCATGCGTCCTGGTCGTCGCTGGCCAACAGCAGCATCCCGCTGGATGAGCTTCGGAGGGTGCTCGCCTGGGCGCAGGCAACATGGGACCGTCCCTTTCCCGAGCACCCCACCCCCTCGACATCGGCGGCACTCAAGATTGTGGACGTCGGGATGCTGCCTTCGGTCCTCTGCAGATCCGAGACGCTCGTCACCTCCCAGGACAAGTCACTTGCCGACTGGAAGATGGAGACGGATGACGGGCCGATCCTCGACTATCTCTGGCGATCGATAGCGCCACGGCGCCATCTCGAATTCGGGACGTGGGAAGGCTTCGGCGCAACCCTCGTCGCGCGCGCCACCGAGGCAGAAATCTGGACACTCAATCTCCCCGGCGGCGAGACCAACGCCGACGGCGAAACCCTCTATTCGTCGACAGACTCCGGGCGATTCATCGGCCGACTCTATCGAGAGGCCGGCTACGAAGCGCGCGTGCACCAACTCCTGTGTGACAGCCGTGAATTCGATACGCGTCCCTTCGAGACATCGCCCTTCGATACGGTACTGATAGACGGCGGCCACACACCGGACGTCGTGGCCAGCGACACAGCGAAGGCTCTGCGCGTCCTGAAGCAGGGCGGAGCCTGCGTCTGGCACGATTTCTGTCCCGATCCCGATGCGCTCAGCCACAACCTCGCGCCACTCGGCGTCGTCCAAGCGGTCGTCGAAAACTTCGAGGACTGGAGCGTGCAGTTCGAGCAGCTGTTCTGGGTCCGCAAGAGCTGGATCCTGGTCGGGCTGGGCCGCAGGTGAGCGGCAAGCCTTCGCCGATACAACTGCATTCGAGAACGACAGCGCGCGAATGAATTGAGACGTTCATTCCCGGGTGCGCAGCCATCGAGCTGGCTTCCTCTGCGAGGAGTTTCTCGGGCCGATGTCAGCGGCGTTCGAGTCTGGTCAAGCTCCTGGCCACAGGGCCCAAGGCCAAGCCGCCGGCTACTTGACGAACTCGGACATTCTTTCGGACGGCACCGCAACCACGTTCGGCGACAAAGCCGCCCCCGCCGGCGCTCGCTCGATGAGCCCGGTAACGTGGGAAAACACCAGCACCTCGTAGCTGAGGTCGCCACGCAAAGTCTGCAGCAGGGCCCTCGAACTCTGGTGCTGGGCGTGCAACGCCCTGTCGTTCAGCTCCATGAGGAGCAGCGGTCGCATCGACTTCAGGGTCGTCCCGGCCCCCGCCACGACACCAGCTTCACCGCCTTCGACGTCGATCTTGACCATGTCAACTCTGGAGAGACCGTGTCGCGCAACCACCGAATCGAGCGTTTCCAGAGGCACACGCTCGGAGCTGGCGCGGACGACATCATCGTGGGCGAAGTCGCCCAGCGTGTTGTGGCCGGCGTGAACGCCGTGGGCGAGATGCAGGTCGACGACGCCAGCCGTCGCACCGAGCGCTGCCGCCACGACATGGACGTTGTCGAGGCCGTTACGCCCCAAATTGCGCTGCAGGTGCGCCCTCTCCCGCGAACTGGGTTCGACGGAAACGACCTTGCCGGTGGAACCGACCCGGCGCGCGGCAAAGAGCGTGTAGTAGCCGTCGTTGGCGCCGACATCGACAAAGGTCATCCCGGGCTTCAGGACGCGATCGACGAAGGCGAACTCGTTGGGCTCGAACGAGCCGCAGACATAGAGGCAGAGGCTGTTGTCGTTGCCCAGAGTCAGGTCGACCATGGTGCCGCCGTGCCAGGGAACGGTCAGCGGCACTGCGAGGTCCTTCTCGCGCGCAGCTTCCCACAGCGCGCCCCGCCGGCAGGCCAGCCAGCGACGTTGATCGTAATATTCTTCGGCAAAGCGCCAGCCTGGCCGAGGGTCGAGGCTGGGGCGCCGGGGCGCCAGGAAACCGGCATAGGCAACACCGATCGCCGGCGCATGGACAATCAGCCATCGACCCATGTTGTCGAGGTGATATCCCACGCCGGAGCACACCCGTTCCCAGGTGCTGGCAATGCTGATCGGGCCTTGGGCCGTCGTCATGCCGGTTTTTACGCTCCCACTGTGCCGTGTCCGGCTAAACCACCCACCGGCTACCGTCAAGCAATGCCTGTGTGTTGCCATAGTCTGCCCTTACTCGGTGCGTTGCAGCAGACCTGCTACGGAATATAATGGATGTCCCTCTCTCAATCCGTCGGTGAAATGTCCGCGCCTGTCCTCCGCTCTCTCGTTGCGATCGCTTTGTTGCTCCTGCCTGCTGCGGCGTCGGCCCAACGGCCGCCGGCTACCGGAGCATCCGCACAGCCCGGGCAGGGCCTGCGTGTGGTCGCCCGCGTCAATGACGACGCCATCACAGACTTCGACCTGCAGCAGCGCGTCCTCTTCGCCATCAAGACGAGTGGTCTGGCGGACAGCCCGGACCTGCGCCAGCGCATGGCGCCGCAAGTGCTGCGCCAGATGATCGATGAGCGCCTGCAGGTCCAGGATGCCAAGCGGCTTGGCGTCAAGCCGACCGATGGAGAAATCCAGGGACGCGTCGCCGAAATCGAGCGCGCCGCCGGCATGGGGCGCGGCCAGTTCCGGCAGTATCTCCAGAGCGTCGGTGTCGCCCCGGAAGTCGCGGCACAGCAGATCGAAGCCCAGATCGCCTGGAACAAGATCATTCGCCGCAGGGTGCGCGCCCAGGTCGACGTCTCCGAGGCCGAGGTGGATGACGCGCTGGCGCGGATGCGGTCCAATGTCGGCAAGACCGAGACCCGCGTCGGTGAGATCTTCATTCCGGTGGATCGGGCTGACGGTGCCGACGAAGGCAAGCGCAGCGCCGATCGCGTCGTCGAGCAGCTTCGCCGCGGGGCGCCGTTCGCGGCGGTCGCGCAGCAGTTCTCGCAAGGCGCGTCGGCCCAGTCCGGCGGCGATCTCGGCTGGGTCCTGCCGGGCAGCCTCGACCCGACGCTCGAAAATGCGATCGCGAAGCTGCAGCCGCGACAGTTCTCCGAGCCGGTCCGCACGGCTGCCGGCTGGCACGTCCTGATCGTTGCTGATCGCCGCCCCTTCGCGGCGGCGCGGCCGGACGATGTGCGTCTCAACCTCGTGCAGCTCACCCTTGCCCTGCCGATCAACGCGTCGCCCGAAGAGACCAACCGCGCGATGCAGGATGCGCAGAAAGCCATGGTCGGCGTACGCCAGTGCTCCGATCTGCATGTCCGCGCACGTGAACTCAAGGGAGCCACCTCGGGCGACCTGAACGGCGTGCGCGTCGGCGACCTCGCCGCCAATGCGCAGATGTACGAGCAGCTGCCCAAGCTCTCCATTGGCGGCGTCGGCGGGCCCTTCCGTGTCGCCGAAGGCCTGCAAATCGTCTCTTTGTGCGGCAAGGTCGGCGGCGACGGCTTGCCGACGCGCGATGCCATCTCCCAGCAGATCCTGCTGCAGAAGCTGGAAGCTGCCGGACGACGCTACATGCGTGACCTCCGCCGCCAGGCGACGATCGACGTCAAATCATGACCGGTCACCTGCCGCTCGCCGTCACCATGGGCGAGCCGGCCGGTATCGGCGGCGAACTCAGCCTCAAAGTGTGGCAGGTACAACGGGCACGGTCGGCAAATGCAGGCCGTGCCTTTTTCACGCTCGACGATCCGGCGCGGTTGGCCGCGCTGGCGGTTCGACTGAACCTCGATGTGCCCTTGCGCGAGATCGCGGCGCCTGACGAGGCAGCCGACGTCTTTGCAAGCGCCCTTCCCGTCCTGCCCGTCCGGCTGGCCAAATCCGCAATTCCAGGCCAGCCCGACCCGGCCAATGCCGCCGCGACCCTGGAAGCGATCGAACGTGCGGCAGGCTTTGCTCTGGCCGGATCGATCGCCGGCCTGGTCACCAACCCGATCCAGAAGAAGACGCTGCAGGACGCCGGCTTTCGTCATCCCGGCCATACCGAGTATCTCGCCGAACTGGCAGGCGGCGTCGACGTCGCCATGATGCTGGCCTGCCCGCAGCTGCGGGTCGTGCCTGTCACCATCCATTTGTCGTTGGCCGACGCCGTCCGGGTGCTCGACGGCAACGCGATCGAGCGCGCCGGCCGCATCACCGCCCGGGGGCTGGCCGACTTGTTCGGCATCGAGCGTCCGCGTCTTGCAGTTGCGGCGCTCAATCCGCATGCCGGCGAACAGGGCGCCATGGGCGATGAGGAACGTCGGGTGATCGCACCGGCCATCGCCGCGCTCCAGGCGGCGGGCATCGACGCCAGGGGACCGGCGCCGGCCGATACGCTGTTCCATGCCGGGGCCCGCGGCGGCTACGACGCAGCGCTTTGCATGTATCACGACCAGGCTTTGATCCCGATCAAGACCATCGATTTCGCCGGCGGCGTCAACGTCACGTTGGGCTTGCCCTTCGTGCGTACCTCGCCCGATCACGGCACCGCCCTCGACATTGCCGGCACCGGCCGCGCCGATCCGACGAGCCTTCTGGCGGCTATCGACATGGCCGACGACATGGCGCGGCGGCGCAGCAACTGACCATGGAAAGCATCGCCTCGCTGCCGCCGCTGCGCGAGACCATTGCCGCGCACGGCCTCGACGCCAAGAAACGCTTCGGCCAGCACTTCCTTCTCGACCTCAATCTGACGCGGCGCATCGCGCGTGCGGCAGCTCCCTTGGCCGGCGGAATCGTCATCGAAGTGGGGCCCGGCCCCGGCGGCCTCACCCGTGCGCTGCTTCTCGAAGGCGCGACGAATGTCGTTGCCATCGAACTCGACCCGCGCGCCATCGAGGCCTTGCATGAACTCGAGGCCGTTGCCGGCAATCGGCTGTCGCTGCTCGAAGCCGACGCGCTCGAGGTCGATCTGACGGGCCTCGGCCCGGCGCCGCGACGCATCGTCGCCAACCTGCCCTACAACGTCTCGACGCCACTGCTGGTGCGCTGGCTGCATGAGGCGGATGCCCTCGCCGACATGGTGCTGATGTTCCAGAAGGAGGTGGTCGACCGGTTGATCGCCGCTCCGCGGACCAAGGACTACGGACGACTTTCCGTGCTCACCCAGCACGTATGCGAGGTCCGCCGCCTGTTCGATATCCCGGCCTCGGCCTTCGTGCCGCCCCCCAAGGTGGTCTCCTCGGTCGCCCGCCTCGTTCCACGGCCGGCAGGCGAGCGCCTGGCCGATCTCGGGCCGCTGGAGCGGGTCACGGCCGCCGCCTTCGGGCAGCGCCGCAAGATGCTGCGGGGCTCCCTTGCCGGACTTTTCCCCGACCCGACCGCGGTCCTGATCGGCCTGGGCCTGTCACCGACTGCACGCGCCGAGGAACTCCTGGTGGCCGACTTCGTCCGTCTCGCCAATCACTTGACAAGTGAGTGAGCGCTCACAATACTACCGGACATGATCCGGTCCTTGGCTTTCAATGCCTACTTCTACGTCGGCACCCTGATTGCGGCGATCCTCGGCATCCTTCTGGTCCCGATCCCGACCCCGGTGCTGTTGCGCGGCTTGTTGCACTATTGGGCGCGCGCCGTGGTCTGGGGCATGCGCTGGATCGGCGGCATGAAGGTCGAGGTCCGTGGGCGTGAAAACCTGCCGACCCGCGGACCGGTGCTGCTGGCCAACAAGCACCACAGCGAATGCGACGGCATCCTGCTCGCCGCCGAGATCCCGGGCATCGCCTTCGTCGCCATGCAGGAGTTGTTCCGCTATCCGCTGATCGGCGCGATCCTCTATCGCCTGCAGATGATCCGCGTCGATACCTGCGGCGGCGGCAAGGAACGGGAAAACCTGGCGCAATTCGCCAAGCGTGCCTGCGACAGCGGCCGGCACATCGCGATCTACCCGGAGGGCCATCTCATGGCGCCGGGCGAGCGCGAGCGCTACCGCTCGGGCATCTTCTATCTCTACCGCGACCTCGACCTGCCGGTGACGCCGGTCGCGACCTCGATCGGCCTGCTGTGGAACCGCCGCGACTGGCGGAAGAAGCCCGGCCGGGCGGCTGTCGAATTCCTGCCGGCGATCGAGAAGGGTCTCGACAAGGCCACCTTCATGCGCCGGCTCGAGGAAACCATCGAGGCCGCCAGCGATCGGCTGATCGCCGAATTCTCGGGCCGTCCCTATGTGCCGAGCCAGCTCGTCCTGCGCTCGCAGGGACAGGCCGGAATCAGCCAGCCGATCACCGCCCCTCGCGCAGCGCCTTGACGAAATCCGACAGGCCGAGCTGACGCTCCCGCTTCAGCCGCTCGGCCGTCAGGATGGCCTTGAGCTGCATCAGGCTGGTGGCGATGTCGCGGTTGATGATCGCGTAGTCGTACTCGGCCCAGTGGCTCATCTCGTCGGCCGCCTTGGCCATGCGCCGCGCTACCACCTCGGCAGAATCCTGCGCCCGCGAGATCAGGCGTCGCTCGAGGTCGCGCGTCGAGGGTGGCAGGATGAACACTGTGACCAGGTCGTCGCGCCCCTTCTCCTTCAGCTGCTGCGTGCCCTGCCAGTCGATGTCGAACAGCATGTCGCGGCCCGAGCTGAGGGCGGCTTCGACGGGCGGACTGGGCGTACCGTAATAGTGGTCGAATACACGCGCATGCTCCAGGAACTCGCCACGGTCGATCATGCTGCGGAAGGTCGCTGCATCGATGAAATTGTAGTCGACGCCGTCGGTCTCGCCCGGGCGCTTGCCGCGCGTCGTGCACGACACGCTGAGCTGGATATGGGAGTCGTTTTCCAGCAACTGGCGCGACAGGGTGGTCTTGCCCGCGCCCGACGGCGAGGACAGGACCAGCATGAGGCCGCGCCGCTGGATCGGCGGCGCGTCGACGTCATTCGACATTCTGTACTTGCTCCCGCATGCGCTCGATGGCGCCCTTCAGATCGATCCCGATGCGCGTCAGCTCGATGTCGGCCGACTTCGAGCAGAGCGTGTTGGCCTCGCGATTGAACTCCTGACAGAGGAAGTCGAACTTGCGGCCGATCGGATTGTCCGGCCGCGCCTCGGCGAGCAGAGTACGCGCCTGCGCGATATGGGCGGTGAGCCGGTCCAGTTCTTCACGCACGTCCGCCTTGCCGACGAGCAACGCGACTTCCTGCGCGAAGCGTTCCTCGGAAAGCGCCGGTACGCGCCCGAGCAGTTCGGCGAGCTGTCCTTCGAAACGCTGGCGCACGATGCCGATCTGTACAGCCGCCCGTTCGACCGCCCGCGCGCACAGGCCCTCGATCTCCGCCACGTGCCCGTCGATCACCGCAGCCAGCGCCTTGCCCTCGGCAGCGCGGGCACCGACCAACCCCTTCAGCGCTTCCTCGAGCGTCGCCTGCAGCGCCTTGTCGAGAGCGGCCAGCGTCTCTTCGCTGTCTTCGGTGGCTTCCTCTTCCTCTATGACCCCACGCACACGCAGCAGCCCGTCGGCCGACGGTGCGCCAGCACCGGTCGTGCGGCGCACCTCGTCGACGAGGGTGGCGAGTTCGGCGAGCAACGGCCGATTTATGCTGAGTGGCTTGTTCTGCCGCTCGCTGGCGATGGTGAGCGACAGTGAAACGTTGCCGCGCTTCAACCGGCCGCCGACGGCACCACGTGCGGGATTCTCCAGCCGGTCGAACCCCGGCGGGACCCGGCAACGGATCTCCAGATTGCGTCCATTGACGCTGCGTACTTCCCAGACCCAGCGCCGCCGCCCGTCTGCTCCCTGTGCCCGGGCATAGCCCGTCATGCTCGCAATCAAGTTACCCTCGCCGGTCCAATGGGCGTTCATGCCTCATTAGTGTACTGTCGGGCTAAATCAAATGGAGTTCTGAGATGAGTTGCCTGGCTGGAGGCGAGTGTGGGTAAGCGCACGGTCCTGAGAGCCGTGTCGATCGTCATAGGTATCGTCATTGCGCTTTTGTGCTTCGAGGCGGCCGCCACGGCCTGGCTCGCCCTTCGCGACGGAAAGTACACATCCGCTGCGAAATTATTCAGCCAGAATACCAATACCTTCGTTCAGAGCGCTGCTCGCGAGACGGGT
>MKRV01000021.1 GCA_001897995.1 Alphaproteobacteria bacterium 65-37
GCCCCCGGCCCGTCGACGCGGAAGCTGGCACAGGCCGTCGTGCCGCCGACACCGGTCGTGGTCACGATCTCATAGGTGCCCCCGCGGGGCAGCCGCAGCGGCGCCTCGAACCGGCCCGGCGCCGTCTCGGCAAGGCGACGGTCGAAGCGTGCGATCATCTTCGGCAGATCGCCGCGAATGGTCACCGCCGACATCGGCGCATCGCTCAGCCCGCCGCCCGCAGCGACGGCGAAGGCGACATTGGAGCCCGGGCGAACGGCGAGAACGCTGGCGGTCGACGGCGTCGCCACCAAGCGCCCGGCATTCGGCGGTCCCGTCACCGGTCTGTCGGGCAGCGGCAGACGCACGCGCCGTTCGACGGGTGACGCTTCGGCGGCGAGCGGGGCGAGATCCACGACTGTGACGGACGGCACCGACCTGTGTGTGAGGAACAGCGCGGCGCCCGCACCTGCCGCCTCGTGCACGATGTCGGGCACGGCCGGCGTTGCGACGACACGCGCCCGCGCCAGATCGACCACGACAGCCTTCGGCACTGTGGTCGACCACGCGACGGCATAGCGGCCATCGTCGCGGACGAAAAGCCCGTCGGCCGCAAAGTCCAGCGGCAGCGGCACAGTGCGGTCCGGATCGTCCTGCCAGCGGACGGTGAGGCCGCCCTCCGCCATTGCCGCAACGATCAATCCACCGCCCGCGGCAACGGCCCCTGGAAAGCTGCCGGGAGCAAAGCGCTTCGCTGCCTTCTCCGCTGCACCGAGCAAGAGCGCCGAACCATCGGCCGCCACAGCGAGCAGCGTGTCGTCCGCCGGCTTGGCCAATGTCCGCAGCGGCGATCCCATCACCGCTTGGGCACGAACCCTGCCCGCAGGATCCAGCTGCTGCAACCGGCCACCCTCGCGGCGGTCCGCAACCACGAGATCGGCCCCCAGCGTCGCGAGAAGATGCGGCCGGTCGAATCCTTCGGCGACAGGCCGCAATCCCCCCCAGGGCAGGTCGACGGCGACGATATCGTTTGCGCCGGCCCGCAACACGAAGGCACGTGGACTCGTCGGATGGACCAGCAGGGCGAGGATCGACCCGCCAAGCGGCGTCACGCTCAACTGGTTGGCGCTCTTCAGGCGATGGTCGAGATCGAGGACCCGCAGGCGGTCCTCCGTACCCGAAGTCGCCGTCGCATCCGCGCCGACGGCGATCAGGAACGAGCGTTCGAGCGCAATGTCGTCCGGCGCGATCGCGCCGGTCGCACGCACGATCCAGGCGGCATTGGTGCAGCTCGTGCTGCCCGGCGCGATGCGGCGCACCCAGGTTACCGGCTTGAGGCCGGTCGCGGGCTTGCCCTGCAATGCCTCGGTGAAGCTCAGCACGACCTTGAAGTCGACACCGGCCACGGCACGCTCCAGCGACGCACCCGCGGCATCGACAATGCCGGCCTTGACGACGAGACCACTGCCGCCGCTCGCAAAGCCACCGCCCCCCTGCGCCAGGGCGACCAAGGGCATCGTTGCCATGGCCAGCAGGCCGCCGAAACCGGCTCGCCTCGCCGACCGGGTCACACGTCGGATCAATCGACTCCGGGCAGGCTGCATGCGCTCACGCTACCCGTTGCCGTGTTCCCGACGCTGAGATGCCCCCACACGCCCGCCGCGAAGATGGGCTGCGGTCCGTCGCGCCAAAGATAGTCGCCCGCCGTCCGCGGCGCACAGCCCCAGGCCGTCATCGCCTTGCCCGGCGCCAGCAAGGTCGTGTGACCCGAGCCGAAACCGGGGAAGAGATCGTCATAGCCGATCGTCGTCGCCACGAAGGCGCGCTGGCGTGCCCGGCCCTCGGGATGCGTGACCCGGATCGCAATCTCCTCACCAGGCTTCACGGCGAGTTGCGGCGTCGGCAGGGGTGCGGCGAAGAAGTTGGGCGGGAACACGACGGTGTTGAGATCGTCCTCGTCGCGCGGATAGGTGCGCAGGCCGAAATCTGCCGAGATGCCCGTACGGCCGGCCAGGCGCATCGTGAAGGGCGCCGAGCGATAGCTGACACCGCGCTCGCCGAGATCGTAGGAGTCGTCACAGACCCGGCAGTCGGGCACCGGGCGATCGGTGAAGCCGAGATAGCTGTCGGTCGGATGCGGCCGGCGCCACTGGTTGAGCCCGTCCTGCCACATCAGCACGTGCTCGCGGAACGTGGCCGCGCCGATGGTCACAGGAGCCGCTCCGGGAACTTCGAGGTCCAGCTTGGGCGCGGGGACGGCCGCCGTGACGCTGTGGCGCCACGCAAAGGCCTCGGCCGGCGACGGCCCCACCGGGTTGTTGCCGGCATCGACCTCGGTCGGCTCGACCACCACGGTCCCGATCAGCCCCCGCGCACCATGCGAGACCACGTCGCCGATCGACCGGATCGGCAGAGCGCCGAAAGCATAGGGGATCACGCGTGTCACCGCCTTCCGCGCAGCGTCGCCGGCGAAGAAGGTGTCGAGCTGACGCTGCGCGATCTCCTGCAGTCGCCCACGGCTGGTGGCGGAAATCGCGATGGTGTTGTTGCCCGGGTCGCGGGCGTCGATGCAGAGCGCAACGCCATAGACCACGACCTGGCGCTCGAGCTCACAAGGCTTTTCCTGCAGGAGCTCGACTCCGAAGCGACCATTCGGGATCTGGCCCGCGATCTCCGTTTGCGCCGTCGGCAATCGCAGCGCCTCCAGAGCCTTGTCGCGCACCACACCGTCGCCGACCCAGTAGAAGCCGGCATAGTAGCGGGTGACACCGAACACGCGGCCGCCGCTCCCTTCCGGCGAGATCGCGCGGGTATCGTTCACGCCGACCGGCAAGGTGCCGGCGGGCTTCAGCGACACGCTGGGCAGCGGCACGGAGAGTGCCACCTTGCGCGACGGGTCGATCTCGTCGCGGAATTTCGCGCGCTCCTGCTTCCAGTCGCTGAAGCTCTTGACGCTGCCATATTGCCGTTCGTCGCTGTCGACATTCAGCGGCACGATCCGGGGCATCAGGGCATCGCCCGGCGTATCCCACGGCTCGCCGCTGCGCGGCAGGGCGTTGATCACCATCAGGTCGACGCAGTCACCCGCCCGTACCCGCAGCACGAACGGCGTACCGGTCGTGTCCCCGGCCTGCTTCAGCTTGTTGGCGACGATGGTCTGGATCTGCGGGATCGACTTCGGCAGCGGCGCGCCGGCCTGATAGGCCATCAACGGCCGGTCGAGGCCGAGATCGCTCCGCGTCAGGGGCACCAGCAACAACCCGTCGCGGCTGAACAGCCCGGCCTTCTCGTAGATCGTGCCCGGCAGCCACGTTGTCGACTTGTCCAGCGCCTTGCCGGACCGAATGGCGACGGCGATCGCCTCGACATGCGGTGCGCCGACAGGACAGGACTCCGCGAGCTTCGAGACCGAAGGTGGCAAGGCCTCGACGACGGCCGAGGTCGCGGGCATCGGCACCGCCGCGGAAGAGGCCCCGACTTTCCGGCGCAGATCCGCGAAGGAGGCAAGACGCTTGCCGATCGCCGTGGCGCCGCTGCCGGTCAGGCAGGCCTTGAAATCGGCCGCCGACGGGGCGGTGCCGAGGCAGGCGGCGAGATCCGGCGAGGTCGGCGCGTCGTAGCTGCGCAGCAGGCCCCAGGCGCCATTCCAGAGCGCGTCGGTCGATCCGAAATGATAGAGGTAATCGAGCGAGGGTCGGCCGCTTGCGGCATGGCGGCCGCTGCGCACGATCGGCCGCAATCCATCGTCACCTGGTTGTGCCACCGTCAGCCGCGGCGCCAGATAGGTGCCCCCGGCCGAGAACAGCGATCCCACCTCGAAATGCTCGGAGATGCCGATCTCTTGCGCCGCGACGAAACCCAACGGGTTGTCGCAGCCCGCGACGAGCTCGGCGAAATCCTTCCAGTAAGGGGCACGAGGGCCGGTCAGGATTCCCTCGGTCGCCCATTGCGCGAACTCGCGCGGATTGCCTGAGCGCGCGAAGGCGTTGCTGGCACAGCGCGCGGCGCGCGACACGTCGGCCTCGGGCCGGTCGGCGCCGAGCGGCCGTTCGCTCGGGAAGGGCTGATCGACATTGCGCCGGCCGGGACGGCCTTCGACGACGAAGGTGTGCTGCACCTCCTGCGCGCCCTGGATCATGCGCACCACGACGCGATCGCCCGACAGGCCTTCGAGGATCGGGGTGCAGGGATCGCCGTGCAGCTCCGAACGGAAGACATCGGAGAGATCGCCCTTGTCGGTGAGCAGGCGCTGGCGGGAGATGCTCTCGCCGCTTTCGCTGTCGGCGAAGGCGCCGTCCTGCGGTCCGGGAACCCGGCAGGGATTGGCGAGGAAGGACGGCGCACTGCCGTCCGACTTGGCGCCGACGCGCAAGGGAATCGGCTCGTTGCGGTAGTTCACCAGATAAGGATCGTGGTGGCGCTGCGAGATCGCCTCGGGCCGCGGCGGCGGGGCGATCGGATTGCCGTAGGCGGCACGGATATCGCCGCGCCGTTGCGTGAGCTTGCCCCTGTCGCCGTCCGACAGCGCGATGTCCTGCAGGCGCAGGAATCGCGCCGGCGCGGTCTCGTCCGGTTCGTCTTCGGCGCTCGGCGTCGGCTCGGCGGCAGCAGCCTCGTAGACCAGACGATCGAGGCCATTCGGATCGCCGTCGGTGGCCGGACCCACGCCCTTCTTGCCGTCGTACAGCAGGGCGAAATCCGCGATGGCGATGGCGTACTCGCGCGCATCGACATGGATCGGATCGCCGGCGACCGTACTGCCGGCGACAGGCGGGCGAGGCAGGAACACGTTCGCCCGCGCCCCTACGAGATCGCGCGCCGGCTCCTGCGCCAGCTTGTAGGGCCCCGTCGGCTGGTTCGACGCGGCCGGGCCGGTCGCGCAATTCTTGCCGTCATGCATCGCCGAGTTGGCCTCGGCCAGCGGACAGACGGCATGGGTCGAGGGCTCGATCAGCAACGCCGAATAGAAGCCGTGTTGCTGGATGTTCGAGGGGCCGAAATGGTCGTGCGTGAACACCGTGCGCATGGTGCGGTCGGCAACACCGGTGCCCGGGGTCGGGCCATCATCGGACAGGATCGGATCGGCGAACCAGCGCTGCACCGTCGTCTGGAAGTACTTGATGTTGTCGCCCGACAAGCGCGGCAAGGTCGAGACCTTCTCGACGAAATCCTTGGCGCATTCCCCGTCCGAGCGGGTCGCTGCACTTTCCGCCACGACTTCACCAGGTCGGTTGGTCACGGCGCCACCGACCGCCGCTCGCGATTTGCAGAGGCGCTCCAGCACCTCGTCGGATGCGAAGGTCCCGTCCTCATAATTGAAGCCATTGCCGCTGCCGTCCGAGGAAGTGACATCGAACTTCACGAGGTGGATATGCTGGCCGATCGTGTCGGTCGGCACCGAGAGCTGGAAGTCATCGAGCTTCAGCTTCTTCGGCGTCTCATTGGTGTGGTGGAACTCGATGCATTCCCCCGAGAAGGCGCGGAAGAAGAACGGCTCGGCGTCCGACCGCCACTTGTTCTTGTAGTTGCCGGCCTCGGTCGACAACACGTTGATGCGCGCCTGCGGGTCATGCCAGCCGGCGCGGTTGACGATCATCTTCAGCTCGACGACGGAAACATCGAAACGACGGAAGCCGATCAACGCCGGATCGGGCACGATGCTGTTGGCCGTCGTGAAGGGATCGATCTGGAACTTGAACGGCTCTGCCCCTTCCCAGGTGCTCTTGGCGGCATTGAATCGTCTGAGCTTCGGCCCGTTCTCGCGCGAGAAGACCAGCGGCGCCGAACAGGGATCGGCATAGGGAGAGCCGGCGGCACCCGGCGAGCCGTTGACGGCAAAGCGTGCATCGTCGGCGAGGGTCACGGCACCGGTCGCGCCCGAGCGGATCGTGTCGAGCGGGATCGACTTGACGGGATAGGCTGCGGTGTCGGGATCCAGTCGGGTCTTGAGCGGCGGCAAGGCCGGCGCCGACGGATCGCCGGCGAGCGTCACCGTCCGTTCCGCGGGCTCGCGGCCCGATGCATCGAACAGCTTGAGACCGCTGCCCGTGCCATGGAACGCCATGGCATTGCGTTCCAGCACAGTGCCGATCTGCGGCAGCAGTTCGAGCTTCAGGAACTCGAACTCCGACGTCACGTCGCCCAGCGCCAGCATGCGCGCCAAGACGCCCTTCTTGTCCTTGATCTTCTGCCGCTCCGCCGGCGGCAAGTCCTTCAGCACCGTGGGCACGGCCTCGCCGCCGACCACGACGTGACGCGGCAGACCGCCATCGAGATGGGCGCGTCCACCGAGAGCAGCGATCTGACTGTCGCCGATGCCGGCCGCCGCGTTCTTTTCGGCGCGTGCCATGTCGAGCGGCGGCTGCGGTGAGCGGCGCCCCGGCTTACCCGCGACATAGAACGGATAGCCCGGCATGGCGTCGGTCACGAGCGGCTGACCGTTGTTCACCGCCGTAACTGCGGCCGGCTCCGAGTAGGTCGGCAGCAACGGCAAGCCTTGGCCGGGCAACGGAATGAGACCGGGGACCGGCGTGCCTTGGTCCGACGCCTTGCCGCCGGGCGGAGCCAGCCATTCACCGGCTCGACCGACGCTGCCTTGCCTCACCTTCTCCTTGTCGGCATTGGGCAGGACCGACAAGGCCGCGACAGACTGGCCGTCGGGCAGCAGGCGCGTGCCGTCTTCGAGCACGTCGTGGACCCGCCACAGGGCCCACATGCCCTGCGCAAAATGCGGGTAGAGGTGGCAGTGGAAGATGGCGTCGCCCGGCGTGCGGTTGCGATTGCCCGAGCCCAGCGAATCCCACCAGCCGCGCGGCGCGGCGGCACTGTTGCGATCGGCGGCGAAGCGTTCCAGTCCGCCGTGATAGATACGGTAGGTGAAACCCTGCTGCGGCCCGATGGTCTGGCTGTCGAGGTAGGCGCCACGCCCGGCATCGTTGCCGGCGAACCACTGATGGCTGTGCAGGTGGAAGACGTGCGTCTCCTTGCCGGCATGGAAATTCCGGAAGACGACCTTGTCGTTCAGATAAGAGTGATGGACGTTGGAGGGATCGTCCGGGAAGGCTTCGAGCAGCGCTGGATCGCCGTTGGCCCAGCTCTCGAGGAAAAACTCCTCGTAGAGGCACTCCGCGCAATTGGCCGCCGGGCCGATGCCTAGCCGGTTGGCAAGCATTGCCGAGCCGACGCCGCTTGCGCCGTAGTTGATGGCGAAGCCGTCGCGCACGCCCGACAACTGGCCGAACATGCCGAGCTGCTTGAGATCCTCGGCATAGTAGGTCTTGAGCTCGTCGTGGAAGATCACCGTAAACTCGCGGAACGGCTGCTGCGCTTCGTGCGCTTGCCGCCATTCCCGCCGCAGATTCTCAGGGGTGTCTTCGTCGATCGTCTTGAGGTCGCCGGCCGGCGGGACAATGACGGCGTTGAGATCGCCATGGACGATCTCCTCGACGATCTTGCCGCCGCGCGTCGCGCAGGGCCGGCGCATCGACAGGATCGGGGTCGTGCCGGCACCGCCGCAGGCAAAGGCCTCGCCGTTGACCGGCTTCGACACCCGGCTCGCCGCCTCACTGTCCGGCACCGCGAGATTGAAATCGACGGCATCGGCCCGCGCGTGTTGGACCGCACCCGAGCGGCTCGGCCAAACGCGCTCGAAGGCCGTACGGCTCACCTGGCTGCGGAAGGCGCGGCTGCCCGTCGCTTCGACAATCAGCGCCCCGAACAGACCATGGCCCAGCGATCCTGCATCGCCCTCGCCACCAGCCGGCGCGGCCAGGCTGGAGAAGAGATGCGTGCCCTCGCGCAGCAGCTGCCAGCGGCAGGTGACACTCTCACCGGGCTTGATCGCATCGAGGCCGGTGCAGGCCCCATGGATCTTCCCACCGTCAGCAGGAATGGGCTCCAGACCGGGAATGACCAGGGAGAGGCCGCGCGTCAACGGCCAGTCGGTGCCGGGCCGCGACCCTGCTTGTGCCTCCTGCGCAAGCTCTTCCGCCGTCTTGGCACATTGGATGTTGCCGAAGGCGGTACGGATATCAGGCCGCACCGGTGCGATGGCAACGCCATCGCCCGCCGCCTTTTCTTCGCAGAAGCCGATGCCGGGCTTTTGCGGGGGTGTCGCGAAGGCACTGCTGACGCCGGGCTGATCCGGGCGCAGGAGATTGGTCAGCGTGATCTCGAGGATGTCGCCGGCATTGGCTCGCAGCACCAACGGGCGCGGCCGCTTGCAGTCGCGCAGCCTCGCCTCGCCGGGTTCGAGCTTGCCCTCGCCAGCCTCGGCACCCGTCAGCGCAGCGCAGAGATCGGCCGAAGGACGCTCCGAGATCTGCGACATCGACGTCACGTCGCGCCGTAGCGCGAAGATCATGCCGAAAGGATTGAAGGACCCGAAACGGTTGTAGACCAGAAGATGATCGAGAGCGACGATGTCGGCATGCACGATCCGCTGCGTCTCGGCCTGCGCCGGTGGCGCCGTGAGGCTACCGGCCAGTGCCAGTATCCCACCAGCCAGTCCGGCCAGGGAGGCCCGCACGGCCCGCCGCTTCTTCCGATCACCGACCTCATAAAAAAGCTTGAGGGGCAACGTCCAAATCGGTGTCATGCCGGCCGACCCTTGCTGAGGAAAGCGACTGCACAGAAGCTGCGAGCGAGGACACTAACGCTATCCCGCCCCTGCGACAAGTTGACGACAGCACAGGTCGGGTCGAGAAATTGCGAGAGGCCGATTTCCTGTGGTGCTCGCGGCGGTTGAGAGGATTCTTTGCACCGGTTTTCAAAGTCTTTGACTGGATCCGATCGGACGGAGGAGCGTCGACATGGCACTCATCGCGGAGGGGCGTTACGAAGGGCGGCTCGCGGAAAATGACCGGACCGTCACGCTGCGTGTTTCGCGACGCGAGGGCGGACGTCTCGATAATCTGAGCGGCGATGTCTTTTCGACGACGGCGCATATCCTGTCGTTCGCGGGAGACCTCGCTTCGCTCGCCGAAGTCACCGACGCCGATGTTTCCGGACGCATCTCGGGACGCGTTTCCTTTTTCTCCGAAGGCGCGCTCGCGCGCACGGGCAGTCGCTTCACTCTCGTACTGTCAGACGAAACCGATGACTCGGCCGTCGGGCTCACCCTGAATCTCGGCGCCGGTGATGTCACCGTCGCCCTCTCCCGTACTGGACCCGAATTGCGATCGCTCAGGGTCGATGTCGACGGCCTCGACAGCCTCCCCACGCCGCAGGCCCGCATCTTCGAGGGCGATCCCGCCGGAAAGGATCTCGTCTCCGCCCTGAAGCGTGCATCGATCGCCGCGACGGTGAATGTCCGACCGTTCCAGCCCTACGCCGCTGGGGCGTCCACCCCGGAAAGACTGTCCATGGGCGAGCTGCACAGCCTGATGGACGCATGGAGCAGGCCACCGACCGACATCGGCCAGGCCTGGCGGGTGCATGTCCTGTTCGCCGGCCAGTACAGCGGGCGCGGTGAAGCCGATGTCAGTGGCGTGATGTACGACGTCGAGCCACACCGGCGGCCATCGCGGCAGGGCCTCGCCGTCTTCCTGAACAGCACAGCCATCAAGGCGTGTACCCCGGTCAATGGCGACAACTGGCGGCGCGAGGTGCTGTTCACCCTGGTGCACGAGATCGGCCATGCCCTGAACCTGCCGCACGCCTTCGAGGACAACCGCGCCCAGTCGTTGACCTGGATGAATTATCCTCGCGATATGCCGATCGGCGCGGCCGCCTTCTGGAACAGCTTCGGGGAAAGCTTCGATACGCCAGAGCTCGCTTTCCTCCACCACGCGCCGTTCTCGGATATCGCGCCAGGCCAGAACGATTATGCCCAGCGCCGCAGCTCGTTCCTGTCCGGTGGCAGCAACCCGATGCTCAAGGCGAAGAAGACAACGCCCACGATCGATCCCACGACTGTGAAAGCAACCCTTGCCGTCGCGCCGTTGAAGGCCACCTATGTGTTCGGCGAGCCGGTCTTCCTGAAACTCGCTGTAACCAACGAGAGCCGAAGGAAGCTGTCGCTCGCCAAGGCGCTCGATCCCAGCGACGGTTTCGTCTCCATCCGCATCGAAACGCCCTTGGGCAAGCAGCGCACGCTCAGGCCGCCAGCGGCGCTCTGCCAGCGTGCGCCCAGCATGACGCTCGCCCCTCGCAAGAGCGTCGCCTTCGACGGCATCCTGGCCTCGTTCGATGCCGACGGCGCGATCTTCGACACGCCGGGTCGCTACCGCCTGCAGGCGACCTTCAAAGGCATCGACGGCGTCACTCTGACTTCACAGCCTTCCTTTTTGCGCGTGCTCCATCCGACGCGCGCCGAGGAGCTGGTCGCGATCTCGATCTGGGACGACAATGCGTTGATGCGCGCGATCTATTGCCGCCAGCCGCTCGTTGCCCTCGACTCCTGGCAACGGCTGGTCGAGGAGAAGCTTCGCCTCCTGCCCGACGACGGTGCCAATACCACCAAGTCCTATCTTCGCTATGTCGCCGCGCTAGGATGGATGGAGCGCTTTGCACCGGCCGCACGAGCCGCCGCTTACAGACCCAATCGTCGCAAGGCCCTGGCCCATTTGCGCACCGTCGAGCCTCGGGACCTTCCACAGGGCGTGAGTCGACGCTGCGGCGAACTGCTGACGAAGAAGCGGTGAGCAGCCGCTACTTCGGAATCACCGCCATGGCCTGGATTTCGATTTTGGCGCGGTCCTCGATCAGGGCGGCGACCTCGACAGCGGCCATGGCCGGGAAGTGGCGGCCCATGATCTCGCGGTAGACCTGGCCGATCTCCCGCAGCCTGGCGAGGTAGTCCTTCTTGTCGAGGAGATACCAGGTCATCGACACGACGTGTTCAGGCCGCGCGCCCGCTTCAGTCAGCACGGCTATGACGTTCTGCAGAGTCTGGCGTACCTGGCCCACGAGATCGTCGGTCTCGAAACGACATTGGCCGTTCCAGCCGATCTGGCCGCCGACGAACACCAGCCGGCCCTCGGCCGCGATGCCGTTGGCGTATCCCTTGGGCGTGGCCCAGCCGGCCGGCTGCAGGATGGTGTGCGGGCTCACGATCGGCTCGCTCATGAGGAGGCCTCCTGCCTGAGGAGAAAGCGCTGGATCTTGCCGGTCGGCGTCTTGGGCAGTGCGGCCACGAACTTCACCGAGCGCGGATACTTGTAGGGCGCGATGGTCGCCTTGACGTGGTCCTGCAGGCGTCTGGTCGTCGCCGCATCGGGTTCGACACCGTCCATCAGCACGACATGCGCCTGCACGATCTGCCCGCGCTCCGTATCGGGGACACCGATCACGGCGCATTCGCGCACCTCGTCGTGCGCGAGCAACGCCGCCTCGACCTCCGGGCCGGCGATGTTGTAGCCGGCCGAGATGATCATGTCGTCCGAACGCGCCACGAAGTGGAACCGACCGGCAGCATCCTGCAGGAAGGCATCGCCGGTGAGGTTCCAGCCCTCCCGCACGTAGGCACGCTGGCGGTCGTCGGCGAGGTAGCGGCAGCCGGTGGGGCCGCGCACCGCCAGCCGGCCGGCGGTGCCTCGCGGCAGCTCGTTCATCTCCTCGTCGACGATGCGCGCTTCGTAGCCGATTACCGGTCGCCCGGTCGTGGCCGGCGCGAAATCGTCCAGATGATTGGAGATGAAGATATGCAGCATTTCCGTCGCGCCGATGCCGTCGAGGATCGGCCGGCCGGTCTCGCGCATCCACTCCTCGAACACCGGCGCCGGCAGGGTCTCGCCGGCCGAGACGGCGATGCGCAAGGAGGAAAGGTCGGCGCCCTTCTGCTTGGCCACCAGCATGGCGCGATAGGCCGTGGGCGCCGCGAAGGCGACCGTGGCGCGGTAGGTCTCTATGATGCCGATCATGTTGGCCGGCGAGGCGTCCTCCAGGAGGGTCGCGGCCGCGCCGAAACGCAGCGGAAAGACGGCGAGCCCACCCAGACCGAAGGTGAAGGCAAGCGGCGGCGAGCCCACGAACACATCGTCCGGCACGACGCCCAATACCTCGCGCGCATAGCCGTCGGCGATGATCATCAGGTCGCGGTGGAAATGCATGGTGGCCTTCGGGACACCGGTCGTGCCCGAGGTGAAGCCGAGCAGGGCCACGTCGTCGCGGCCGGTGTTCACGGCCGCGAAGCGCACATCCTTGTTCAGCGCAATACGGTCGAGCTCGGCATCGTGGTTGGCCGTGCCGTCGAAGCCCACGACCTGGCGCAGGAACCTGCTGTCCTTGGCGCAGGCCACCAATTCGTCCATCAACCGCGTGTCGCAGAGCGCCAAGGCGATCTCGGCCTTGTCGACGATCTTGGCAAGCTCGCCCGCCCGCAGCATCGGCATGGTGTTGACGACCACGGCCCCGGCCTTGGTCGCGGCCAGCCAGCAGGCGACCATGGCCGGATTGTTGGCCGATCGGATGAGCACGCGGTTGCCGGGCTTGACCCCGTAATCCTCGACCAGCGCATGGGCCAGCCGATTGGTCCAGTCGGAGAGTTCCTTGTAGGTGCGCCGCCGTCCGTTGCCGATCAGCGCCGTATGATCGCCGAAGCCTTTCGCGACCATACGGTCGGTGAGTTCGACGCCGATATTGAGCCGATCGGGATAGTCATAGCCGTCGAGGCGAAACTCCGGCCATTGGTCGGTCGGCGGAAGATGATCGCGGGCGAAGGTGTCGGTGTGCGCACTGGGTCCCAGTGCAGACATGGCCAATCCAGACATGGCGTCAGGCTCCCTGGAAGACGGGCTTCTCCTTGGCGACGAAGGCGCGGTAGGCGCGCTCGAAATCGCGCGTCTGCATGCAGATCGCCTGGGCCTGCGCTTCCGCCTCGATCGCCTGCTCGAGCCCCATCGCCCATTCCTGGTTGAGCTGGGTCTTGGTGATGCCGTGAGCGAAGGTCGGCCCCGCGGCGATGCGCTGCGCCAGATCGAGTGCCGCGGCTTCCAGCGCATCGGCTTCGACCAGACGATTGTAGAAGCCCCAGCGCTCGCCTTCGGCCGCCGACATCGCCCGGCCGGTATAGAGCAGTTCGGCGGCACGGCCCTGGCCGATCAGGCGCGGCAGCATCGCACAGGCCCCCATGTCGCAGCCGGCCAGCCCGACGCGGCTGAACAGGAAGGCGGTCTTCGCCTCGGGAGTGGCCAGGCGGATATCCGACGCCATGACGATGATGGCGCCGGCCCCCACGGCCACGCCGTCGACGGCGGCGATGATCGGTTTGCCGCAGCCCAGCATCGCCTTCACGAGATCGCCCGTCATGCGCGTGAAAGCCAGGAGCTCCTTCATGTCCATGCCGACCAGCGGCCCGATGATGTCATGCACATCGCCGCCGGAGCAGAAGTTTCCGCCATTGGGCAGGAACACGACGGCGTCGATATCGTCGGCATCGCGCAGGGCGCGGAAGGTGTCGCGCAGCTCGGCATACGAGGCGAAGGTGAGCGGGTTCTTGCGCTCCGGCCGGTCGAGCTGCAGGCGCGCGACCCTGTCATCAACCTGCCAGAGGAAGTGCTTGGGCTTGAGTCCGGCCAGACGATTCATGAGCGCGCCTCCGCTTTGCGGTCTTCCCAGTTGCTCTGAAACGATTTCAGGATGGCAGCGAGGTGCTGCGCGTCGCTCGCCGACACGTCGCCCAGCAGCTCTCCGATCCAGCCTTCGTGGACCTCGGCCATGGTGCGAAAGAAGTCGCGGCCGGTTTCCGTGAGCCGCACGATCGAGGTGCGACGGTCGCCGTTGCGCCGGGCGCGCTGCACCAGCCCGTCCGCCACCAGCCGGTCGACGATACCCGTGACATTGCCGTTGGAAACCAGCAGGAAGCGCGACAGGTCGCTCATCAGCATGCCTTCGGGCACGCGATAGAGCGCCGCCAGCACGTCGAAACGCGGCAGGGTCGTGTCGAATTCGACCCTGAGCCGCTCACGCAGCTCGGCCTCGATGGCGCGCGAGGCGCGCAGCAGGCGGATCCAGAGACGCAATCTTTCCTTGTCGGCCTTGGACGTCGGCGTGGCTCGCTGCGATGCCGTCACCATGTCTCGCCTCCGGAGATCGAGAGTGCCTGGCCGGTGACCGAGCGGGCGGCATCACTGCACAGCCACAGGACGGCGGCCGCGACCTCCTGCGGCTGGATGAAGCGATGCTGCGGATTGGTCGCGGCCAGGCTGGCGCGCGCCTCGTCGGCGCTGCGGCCGGTCGTCTCGACGATGCGCTGAACGGACTGCACCAGCATCTCGGTCTCGACGAAACCGGGACACACTGCGTTGACGGTCACGCCCGACTTCACCGTCTCGACCGCCAACGCCCGCATCAGGCCGACGACGCCGTGCTTGGCCGCCACATAGGGCGCGACATAGGCGTAGCCCTTGAGCCCCGCCGTCGAGGCGACAAAGACGATGCGGCCGGCCTTGCGCCGGGTCATGCCGGCAAGGGCCGGCTTCACGGTGAGGAAGGCGCCGGTCAGATTGAGGTCGAGCGTGCGTTGCCAGTCGACCAGCGACGTGCGGTGCGCCGGGCCGCTTTCCGCTCCGCCGGCATTGGCGATCACGATGTCGAGCGGCCCGCGCGCCGCCTCCGCTTCGGCATGAAGGCGCACCATCGCCGCCTCGTCGGTGACGTCGGCCACGAGGGCCGCGATACGCGTGTGCTCACCGGCGGCTTGCGCCAATGGCGCTTCGCGACGACCGCAGATCGTGACGGAGGCGCCCGCCTCGGCCAGCGCCAACGCAATCGCCCGGCCCACGCCGGTGCCCCCGCCCGTGACCAGGGCATGGCGTCCTTCGATCATGTCCGGCTCCCGGTCATACGCGGAGGCTTCCGACGGCGCTGCGCTCGCTCAGGCGATAAAGCTGGTCCCGACCGGCGAGATAGGGGTCGGGCCATTTGACGTCGCGGTCACCCAGGGCAGCGGCGGCATGCAGCGTCCAATAGGGATCGGCGAGATGCGGCCGGGCGAGGCACACCAGGTCGGCGCGGCCGGCCAACAGGATCGAGTTCACGTGATCGGGCTCGTAGATGTTGCCGACCGCCATGGTCGCCATGCCGGTTTCGTTGCGGATGCGGTCGGAGAACGGCGTCTGGAACATGCGGCCATAGACCGGCCGGGCGCGGATCGAGGTCTGACCAGCAGAGACATCGCAGACGTCGACACCGGCCGCCTGAAAGCGACGGGCAATCTCGACCGCCTCACCCGGCGTCACCCCCTCGCCCTCGACCCAGTCGCAGGCCGAGAAGCGCACCGAGATCGGCTTCTCCGCCGGCCAGACACCCCGCACCGCCTGGAACACTTCCAGCGGATAGCGCAGGCGGTTTTCCAGGCTGCCGCCATAGTCGTCGGTGCGATGGTTGGTGAGCGGCGTGATGAAGGACGAGAGCAGGTAGCCGTGTGCGGCATGGATCTCGAGCATGTCGAAGCCGGCACGCGCCGCCCGCTCTGCCGCCGCCACGAACTCATCGCGCACCCGCGCCATGTCGGCCGGGTCCATGGGTTTCGGAACTTGGTTCACCGACGACCAGGGTGCTGCGGACGCCGCCATGACAGGCCAGTTGCCGTTGGCCAGAGGGGCATCCATCTGCTGCCAGCCGAGCTGGGTCGAGCCTTTCGGTCCCGAATGGCCGATCTGGGCGCAGATCTTCGCCTCGGTCTCGCGATGCACGAACTCGACCAGCCGCTTCCAGGCGACCTCGTGTTCGGACGCATAGAGACCGGTGCAGCCCGGCGTGATGCGGCCCTCGGGCGACACGCAGGTCATCTCGATGGTGACAAGGCCAGCGCCACCCTTGGCGCGCTCGGCATAGTGAGCGAAGTGCCAGTCGGTCGGGCAGCCCTCGACCGCCTTGTATTGCGCCATCGGCGAGACGACCACGCGGTTCTGCAGTTGGAGATCGCGCAGACGGAAGGGCGCGAACATCGGCGCCCGCCGCAGGTTGCCGCTGCTGCCGGCACGGCGCTGGAACCAGGCCTCGGCCTCGCCCAGCCAGGCCGGGTCGCGCAGTCGCAGGTTCTCGTGGCTGATGCGCTGCGAGCGGGTCAGCAGCGAATAGTTGAGCTGCACCGGGTCGAGGCCGAGATAGCGCTCGACTTCCTCGAACCATTCCAGCGAGTTGCGCGCCGCCGACTGCAGCTTGAGCACCTCCAGCCGCCGCGCATCCTCGTACTTGTCGAAAGCCGCAGCGAGCCCAGGCTCGCTGTGAAGATAGTCGGCCAGCGCCACGGCGCTTTCGAGCGCGAGCTTGGTGCCCGAGCCGATGGAGAAGTGTGCGCTCGCCGCCGCATCGCCCAGCAGGGCGAGGTTCTCGTGCGACCAGCGCCGGCAGAGCACGCGCGGAAAGTTGATCCAGGCCGAGCCGCGCAGATGGCCGGCGTTCGACATCAAGCTGTGTCCGCCGAGATGGCGGGCGAAAATCCGCTCGCAGGCCGCGATCGATTCCTCGCGCGACATCTCATCAAAGCCTGCCTTGCGCCAGGTCTCCTCGCTGCATTCGACGATGAAAGTCGCGGTCTCGGGCTCGAACTGGTAGGCGTGCGCCCATACCCAGCCGTGCGGCGTCTCCTCGAAGATGAAGGTGAAGGCGTCGTCGAACTTCTGCCGCGTGCCGAGCCACACGAACTTGCATTTGCGCAGGTCGATGTCGGGCTGGAAGGCGGCGGCGAAGGCCGTTCGCGACCTGGAGTTCAGCCCGTCGGCCGCGACCACCAGGTCGTGGGTCGCCATGTAGGGCTTGGGATCGTCGATTTCGGTCTCGAAGGCCAGCTCGACGCCCAGTTCGCGGGCACGGCGCTGCAGGAGGAGCAGCAGGCGCTTGCGGCCGATGCCGCAGAAACCATGGCCGGTCGACAAGGTGCGCTGCCCGCGGTGGATCACCGCGATATCGTCCCAATAGGCGAAGTGCTCGCGAATCCATCCGGCGCTCTCGGGATCGTTGGCCGCGAGATTGTCCAGCGTCTCGGCCGAGAGCACGACTCCCCAGCCGAACGTGTCGTCCGCCCGGTTGCGCTCGAACACGGTGACCTCGTGTGCCGGGTCACGGCGCTTCATGGAAATCGCGAAGTAGAGGCCGGCGGGACCGGCACCCAGGACAGCTACTTTCATCGGAGAAACCCTCCGCCCCAGTGCTCGACGGGAACGGTGCGCTTCCTCTGTAATTATTTCAAGCCTAAAATTTTAGACTTGAAGTATTTGGCGCGGCACGACGCGGCGAAAATCTTCGCTGGCCTGTCGATTCCGCCGGGGCTCGTTCGACGTGTAAGCAGGGAGCCAACAAGGCCCACCCGTCAGAGGAGATGAAATATGCGTGTCATGGTCATTGTGAAGGCGACGAAGGACAGCGAAGCGGGCGTGATGCCCTCGACCGACCTGCTCGAAGCCATGGGCAAGTACAACGAGCAGCTGGTCAATGCCGGCGTCATGATGGCCGGCGAAGGCCTGCACCCCTCGTCCGCCGGCAAGCGCGTGGCGTTCGATGGGCCGGGTCGCACCGTCATCGACGGCCCCTTCGCCGAGACCCGCGAGCTGATCGCCGGGTTCTGGCTGTGGGAGGTGAAGGACATGGACGAGGCCGTCGAGTGGGTGAAGCGCTGCCCCAATCCCATGCTCGGCCCCAGCGAGATCGAGATCCGCCGCGTCTTCGAGGCCGCCGATTTCGGCGACGCCATGACGCCGGAGCTGACCGCGCAGGAGGACCGGATGCGCGACAAGCTGGCCAAGCGCTGAGGCCGTCGCCGAGGTCGGCCGGCTTGCCTCCCCATCGCTTCCCGCCTAAGCGGGAGCGATGGCGGCACGCCGAACTCCCAGCGATCCCCCGGCTGGTTCCCAGAGCGAAACCCATCGGGCGATCGAGACGGTCTTCCGCATCGAGCAGGCCAGGCTGATTGCCGGTCTTGCCCGCTGGGTGCGTGATGTCGGCAGGGCTGAGGAATTGGCGCAGGATGCGCTGGTGGCGGCTCTCTCGGAATGGCCGGGAAGTGGCGTACCGCAGAATCCTGGCGCCTGGCTGATGGCCATCGCCAAGCGCCGGGCGGTCGACGGGTTCCGCCACGAGCGCATGGCCGAGCGCAAGCACGCTGAAATCGGCCGCGATCTCGAAAGCGAACGAGACACCAGCGTCGAGGACATCGAAGCGGCGATGGACGACGATCTCGGCGACGAGCTGCTGGGCCTGATCTTCGCGGCCTGCCATCCCATCCTCTCGCCCGAGGCACGCGCGGCACTGACCCTGCGCCTGATCGGCGGGCTCACGACCGACGAGATCGCCCGCGCCTTCCTGTCGAGCGAAGCCACGATTGCCCAGCGCATCGTGCGCGCCAAGAAAACGCTCGGCGAGTCGGGCTTGGCCTTCGAGGTGCCGCGGGGCCCCGAGCGCGAGCGGCGCCTCGCCTCGGTGCTCGAGGTCGTCTACCTCATCTTCAACGAAGGTTATGCCGCCACGGCGGGCCGCGACCTCACCCGCCCGGCGCTCTGTGCCGAGGCGCAGCGACTTGGCCGGATCCTCGCGGGCCTGATGGCCGACGAGCCCGAGGTGTTGGGCCTGCTGGCGCTGATGGAAATCCAGGCCTCGCGCCTTGCCGCCCGCACCGCGCCCGATGGATCGCCCGTGCTCCTCACCGAGCAGAACCGCGCCCTCTGGGATCGCCTTCTGATCCGCCGCGGCCTCGCGGCCCTCGACCGCGCCGGCTCGCTGGGCGGCGCCGACGGCCCCTACGCCCTGCAGGCCGCACTGGCCGCCTGCCACGCGAGGGCCCGAACGGCCGTGGAGACGGATTGGCGGAAGATCGCGGGACTCTACGACAGGCTGCGCCTCGTCATGCCCTCGCCGGTGGTCGAACTCAATCGCGCCGTGGCGCACAGCATGGCCTTCGGGCCCGAGACCGGCCTCGCGCTGCTCGACGAGATCGAGCGCGCCGACAGCCTGCGCAACTATGCGCCACTGCCCGCCGCCCGCGGCGATTTTCTGTTTCGTGCCGGCCGACTGGCGGAAGCCCGCAGCCAGTTCAAGCGCGCCGCCGATCTGACGCGCAACGAGGGCGAAAAGACCTTTCTTTTGAAGCGTGCCGCAAGCTGCGTCCCTTGAGGAACGAGCGGCTACCTCCCGATGTTTCGTTTTCCATCGAACTGACGGGAACGATTCACCGTTTGATGCATTGCCTTCCTGCGGCCCGGCAGCTCTACTTGATGCCGAAATCGATAGCACTAGCCCGTTCCGCGCGCTGAATCGGTCAGCTTCGACCTTCTCGAGTGCCGACCGGCCTCCATCCAGGGGAGTAACCAATGGAGCGTACGGGTTCGAGGGCCGTGGTGAGCATCAGTGAGCACCTGCAAGTACAAGTCCAGCAGGCACGGACGAGAGAGCCCACGACGGCGCTGGTGCATAATGCGCAGGAGTTGAACGCGCTCTACCGGTTCACCGACCGGCTCTATCGGGCGCGCGGTCTCGAGCAGATCTATGCAGCGTCTCTCGACGCCATTTGCGAAACGCTGGACTGCACGCGGGCGTCGATCCTTCGTTTCGATGCCGCCGGCGTCATGCGTTTCGTGGCATGGCGCGGCCTGTCGGACTCATATCGGCACGCCGTCGAGGGGCATTCGCCCTGGCGGACCGGCGACGGAAATGCCGAGCCGATTTTCGTCGAAGATATCCTGAATGCGGACGAACCGGACGCCCTCAAGCAGACCGTATTGTCGGAGAACATCCGCGCGCTGGCCTTCATTCCTCTCGAGATCGAGGATCGGGTCGTCGGCAAGTTCATGCTGTACTACGACGATCCGCACGTCTTCTCCGAGCGTGAGCATGAGCTGTCCCTGATCATTGCCCGGCAGCTTGGCTTCGCGATCGACCGCAGCTGCGTCGATGGCGCGGCGCGCCGGCTCGCAGCGCTGGTCGAATCTTCCAACGATGCCATCATTGCGAAAGACCTCGACGGCATCATCACTGACTGGAACAACGGCGCCGAGCAATTGTTCGGCTACCAGGCTCACGAGATCATCGGCAAATCGGTGATGACCCTCATTCCGCCGGACCGGCACGACGAGGAACCCGCGATCCTTGGGCGCATCCGCGCCGGCGAGCGCGTCGAGCACTACGAAACCGTCCGACAGCGCAAGGACGGTGGCCTGGTCGACATCTCGCTCACCATCTCGCCCATACGAGACAGCAATGGCCGGGTCGTCGGCGCCTCGAAGATCGCGCGCGACATCTCGGAGCGACGGCGCGCCCAGGAGCAGCAGCAACTCCTGCTGAAGGAGATGAATCATCGGGTGAAGAATCTTTTCGCCCTGGCCGGCAGTATCGTCGCCTTGAACGTCAAGAACGCCGTGACGCCCGCCGACCTTGCCACCACCGTTTCGGATCAACTCGTCGCCTTGTCGCGCGCCCATGCGCTTACGATGGCGCCGGCGTCGCTCGGCAACGACGAAGCGCGGCACGGAGCCACACTTCACAGTCTGATCGAGGCAATCCTGATGCCCTATACCGGCCGGGCTTCGAGTGGGCGTCCGCGATTTTCGATTTCAGGCGACGACATTCCGATCACCGTCCCGGCAGTCACACCGGTCGCCCTCCTTTTCCACGAATTCGCGACCAACGCGGCAAAGTACGGCAGCCTGTCCACCGAAAGGGGGATCGTCGACGTGACGTGCCGGGAGACCGACGAGGGCATCCGCGTCGTCTGGCGGGAAGCCGGTGGGCCGCGCGTCCAGCCGGTCAGTATCGAAGGATTCGGCAGCAAGTTGATCAACGCCTCGGTAAGCCAGGTCGGGCGCATTTCGCGCAGCTGGAATCCCGACGGTGTCGTGATCGAGCTCGTACTGGTGCGTCGACTGATCGATCCACTGGCAGCCGCCGCGACACCCCGCTCCCGTTGACGAGGCTCCCTCTCAAGACAACGGAGGCTGCGGAAGCGGGAACCAGGTCGTGAAGCGGCGCGCCAGGCCGCGATTGCCGGTGACGGTGAGCGATCCTGTCGTTTCGAGCTCAGTGAGCAGCACACCGCCATAGACGGCCATCGCAACCGCATCCGGTGCGCCGTTGAAGGCGCATTGTCCCTGCTCGGCTTCGCCGCGCATGACCTCACAGCCGGCCCGGTCGATGCGGGCAAGATAGCCCGCCTTGCCGAACCGAAAGCCGACGACCGCTTCGGCACCCCTTGCCTGCTTCAGGTCCAACATGGTTCGGAAGGAGAGCAGCAACCCGACGCCACTGATCGGCAGGCCGGCCGGCCGGTGCGGTGAGCGGACTGCCCAGCGCGCCAGCGCCTGAAGGATGGGTTCGGCGTCATGGCCCCAGGGCGTGAGCTCGTAGACCTGCACGTTGGCCGGCGGCGGCAGGCGCCGACGTTGCACGACCCGGCGCGCTTCGAGCTCTTCCAGACGCTGGCCCAGCACATTGGCGCTGATCCCCGGCAGCTCGGCGCGCAAATCCGAGAAACGGCGTCCCCCCAGCATCAGCTCGCGCACGATCAGAAGTGCCCAGCGTTCGCCCAACAGCTCCAGCGCGTGCGCGCTGGCACAGGCGTCATCGTAGTGCCGCTTGGTCGTCATCGCGATGCGATAGTTATATTATTGAATCATTTAGTTATCTTTAATAACTTTCATGATCTGCCCGGTCAACCGAGGAGGAACCTGGGATGAAAGCTTCCCCCACGACGGAGCTGACGACGGTCTGCGCCTGCGGCCGCGTCGAGATCGTGGCGACGGGACGGCCGATCCTCACCGCCGCCTGCTACTGCGACGATTGCCGCGAGGGCTCCGGCCGCATCGAGGCGCGACCGCAGGCGCCGCGTGTCCGCGAGCCGGATGGCAGCACGGCCTATATCCTGTTCCGCAAGGACCGCGTCGCCTGCCGGCGCGGCCAGGACCTCCTCAAGGCGGAGAAGCTGAAGGCGACCTCCGCGACCAACCGCATGGTCGCGACCTGCTGCAATTCGGCGATGACGCTCGCCTTCGATCGGGGGCCGCATTGGACTTCGCTGTTCCGCAGCCGCATACCCGACGCGCCGCCGATCGAGATGAGGAATTTCACCAAGTTCAAGCCCGACGACGTCGTGCTGCCCAACGACGTGCCAAGCTACCACACCTTTCCGCTGAGCTTCGTCGGCCGGCTGCTGGCTGCCCGTGTCGCCATGCTGTTCGGACCGTGAGCCCCACGGCTGATGGCCGTTTCGCAGCGCGTCGGCATTTTGCAAGCATGGACGGACACCGGGATTGGCAGGTGGTACGACAGGTCATCACCCGACACACTTCGGCCTGTCGAGCCGGGCTGCGAGGAAGACACCCATGCCGACGCGTACCCTCACGCTCTACATCGACTACAAGAGCCCCTACGCCTACCTCGCCAAGGATCTCGCCTATCGCCTGGAGCAGGACACAGGCGTCGCCATCGACTGGCTGCCCTATGTCCTCGACATTCCCGCCTATCTCGGCAGCGCCAAGGTCGACGCCAACGGCCGTGTGCTGGAGCAGGAGCGCAACGCCCATCAGTGGCGCCGCGTCAAATACAGCTACATGGACGTCCGCCGCGAGGCCAACCGGCTGGGCCTGACCATCCGCGGCACCCGGAAGATCTGGGACTCTTCGCTCGCCGGCATCGGGCTGCTCTATGCCAAACGTCACGACGTTCTCCGTGCCTACAACGACGAGGTGTTCGAACGTTTCTGGAAGCACGACCTCGACATCGAGCAACCGGCGGCGCTGGCCGACATCCTGCAGCGCGCCGGTGCCGACGGCGCAGGCTTCGAGGCTTTCCTGCAGGGCGAAGGCCGCACGGCTCTAAAAGCGGTGCAGGACGAGGCGGAAGCCAAGGGCGTGTTCGGCGTGCCGAGCTTCCTGCTGCCGGATGGCGATCTCTACTGGGGCCGCGAGCATCTCCCGCGCCTTCGCGAGATGCTCGCCGTCGCCTGAAGGAATCTACGCCATCGCGAGACGGCGCGTCGGCGCCGGCCGCATCGTGTAGAGCAGCACGACTCCAGCGAGCAGGTACAGCGCGGCCACGAGGTACATGCTATTGACCGGCGTGCCGGTGGTCCGGTTGATCCAGGTCGTGATCGGCGGCATCAACGCCGGCCCGAGATTGCCCAGGCTGCTGATCAGGGCGATGCCGCCGGCCGCCGTCTTCTTCGGAACATAGTCGCAGACGCCGGCGAAGAAGATCGGCGTCGCCGCCGACTGGCCGATCGCCATCACGCAGAGACCGGCCAACGACCAGACCAGGTTGCCCTGCGTGAAGATGGTGATCACAAGGCCAACCGTGCACAGTCCGACACAGAAGAAGAAGTGCCAGCGCCGCTCCAACCGCTGGTCGGAGCTGCGACCGATCAACACCATGCCGATGGCGCCGAACACCGCCGGCACGGCCGCCAGCAGGCCGACGGTGAGCACGTCGGCAACGCCCCAGCCGCGGATCAGGGTCGGCGCCCAGAAGACCATCGTGTAGGTCGCGCCCAGCAGCAGGAGATAGACGAAAGCCAGCGAATAGGTCTTCTCGTCACGCAGCAGCTCCCACATCGAGCCATGCGATGCCGAGGCGACCACCGGCGCGTCGTTGTCGAGGTGGCTGCGCAAGGCGACCTTCTCGCCCGCGCTCAGCCAGTCCGCCTGTTCCGGCCGGTCCTTGAGCACGAAATAGGCGATGATGCCCAGTATCGAGGCGGGCAGCCCCTGGACCAGGAACAGCCATTGCCAGCCGTGCCAGCCTGCCCAGCCATCCATGTACTTCATGATGAAGCCGGAAAGCGGCCCGGCAATGATGTAGGCGATGGGCGTCGCCGCCATGAAGATGGCGATGATCTTGGCGCGCCGCGCCGCAGGATACCAATAGGTGAGATAGAGGATGATGCCGGGGAAGAAGCCGGCTTCGAAGGCGCCGAGCAGGAAGCGCAGGACATAGAACTGCACCGGCGTCTGGACGAACATGATGGCCGCGGCGCAGATGCCCCAGAGGAACATGATGCGCAGCAAGGTCTTGCGGGCACCGATCCGTTCCAGGAGCAGGTTGCTCGGCACCTCGAACAGGAGATAGCCGATGAAGAAGACGCCGGCGCCCATCGCATAGGCCTCGTCGCTGAACGGCAGCGACTTCTTCATCTCGAGCTGGGCGAAGCCCACATTGATGCGGTCGAGATAGGCGACGACGTAACAGACGATCAGCAACGGCAGGAGACGCCAGCCGACCTTGTCGAACAGCGTGTCGTCAGCGCCGGCTTTCGGCCCAGCCGGCCCATTCTGCGATGACGGGATCGGGCTCATGACATCTCCTCCCCTTTTCTTGTTTCTGCTCCGGGACTCTCGATCCGTCAGCCCGGCGGTGGCGATGGCGACGCCGATACCGGTGCGGATGCAGTTGCCGATGGGGCGGTCGCATCGACCGGCGGCAAGGCCTCGATGGCACGCAAGGCCGCCTGCAGATGCCCGACGATCTCGTGCGATTCGTCCTGAGACAGCACGCGCCGGCAGGCCGTCAGGCCGAATTCCAGCAGCCCGGCATAGCTCTGCACCGTGATGTTGAGCGCGCTGCCGTGATAGGGGATCGATACCGGGTAGTAGTGCGCCATGCGTGCGCCGGCCATGTAGAGCGGCATCGGTGGGCCGGGGACGTTGGAGATCAGCACGTTGCCGGCGGCGGGCTGACGGCTTGCCAGTCCAGAGCGGCCGAGCAGCGAGGCGAGCCCGGTCATGAGCCAGGGCGAGCCGGTGATCGGCACGTCAACCGAGAGCACCGGCTTGAGTTCCCGCACCACCGCCTTGGCGGCTTCGGACGAGGCATGGATCGCCTTGAAACGCGCCGCCAGATCATCGATGTCGGTCGCCAGATCGACGCGAACCATCGACACCTGGTTGTTCATGGAATCGTCGCCCTCGGTGCGCAGGCTGACCGGCACCATGGCGATCAGCGCCTCCTTGGGCATCAGGTTGCGTTCCTTGAGGAAGCGATGCAGGGCGATGCTGCACATCGCCATCACGATGGTGTTCACCGTGCCGCCGACGCGTTTTCCCAGGGCTTTGATGTCGGCCAGCGGCACCGAGAGCGTGCCGAACGACCGCTGATTGGTGATCGAGTCGTTGAAGATCGTGCGCGGTGCCAGGCCGAGATTGAGCGCGCGTTGACCGGGCAACGTCCGCTGGCTGGCGAGCACGGTGGCGGCCGCGCCGAACGCCTTGGCGGCCGTCGGCAGCAGTTCGGCGAACTTGCGGTATTGCTGGGCCGTGTTCTCGGCGGCTGCCCGCAGCAGTTCCGCAACGCCGAGCTGGTAGCCGCCACCGCCGGCCGTGCGTCGGCGCCGCGGCGGCGGGACCTCGCGCATCTCGGGCGTCACGTCGTACAGCACCTTGGCCAGCTCGACCCCGGCCTTGCCGTCGACGCCGCTGTGGTGTGCCTTGGAGTAGAAGGCGACCTGGCCGTTCTCCAACCCCTCGATGACATACATCTCCCACAAGGGACGGCTGCGATCGAGCAGCGAGGAATGCAGGCGCGCGACGAGCTGCTCAAGCTGCGCCATCGTGCCGGGTCGCCGCAAGGTCAGGCTCCGCACGTGGTAGTCGAGGTCGATATCCTCGTCCTCGATCCACACCGGATTGGCGAGTTCGAAGGGCATCGACGCCAGCTTGCGGCTCATCATCGCCGACAGATGCAGGCGCTTGCCGAGCATCGTCTTGACGTCTTCGTAGTAGTCGCCCTGGTAGCCTTCCGGCAGGTCGAACAGCATGAGGCTGCCGACATGCATCGGCGTCTCCGGCGTTTCGAAATGCAGGAACGAGGCGTCCATGCTGCTGAGATGGTCCATGCCCTATCCTCTGGGTCCTGTTCTCTGGGTTCTGTCCTCCGGTCGACGCGCCTCCGTCGCCGGGACTGTCGATGTCACGCGGCCTGCTTGCGCGCTTCCTCGTCGTAGAGGTCCTTCTTCGAGATCTTGCCGACGGGTGTCTTGGGCAGCGCTTCGCGGATCTCGAGGGCCTGTACCATCTCGTGCTTGCCGAGCTTGTCCTTCAGGAAATCCTGCAACGCTGCGAGATCGATCGGTGCGGCACCGGCCTTCAGCTTGACGAAGGCCTTGGGCGACTGGCCGCGATAGGCGTCCTTGATGCCGATCACCGCGACTTCCTCGACCGCCGGATGCTTGTAGATCGCCTCCTCGAGCACCCGCGGATAGACGTTGTAGCCGCTGCACAGCAGCATGTCCTTGGTGCGGTCGACAATGAAGACGAAGCCGTCGGCATCCATGTAGCCAACGTCGCCGGTGCGCAGGAAACCGTCGTAGGTCGTGACTTCGTCCGTCGCCTGCCGGTTGTTCCAGTAGCCCTTCATGACATTGGGGCCCTTGATGCAGAGCTCGCCGCGCTCGCCGAGCGGCACGTAGCGCGTCGGGTCGTCGATGTTGAGAAACTTGATCGTGATGCCGGGCGAAGGAATGCCGCACGAGCCGATCTTGCGCTTGGCGCCGACCTGCCCCGGCGTGAAGGTGCCGGTCGGTGAGGTCTCGGTCATGCCCCAGCCTTCCGAAGGCGTCACGCCGGTGACCGCCGCGAACCGCTCCGCCACTTCGACCGGCAAGGGTGCGCCTCCTGACCCGCAGAACTTGAGCGAACGCAGGTCGTGACTGGCGGTTGCCGGATGATTGAGCAGTGCGGTGAACATGGTCGGGACGCCGCAGAACACCGATATCTTCTTGGTCGATATGTCGCCCAGCACGTCCTTGGGATCGAAGCGGACATGCTGCACGATCTCCCAACCACTCAGCACGCCGAACAGCACGTTCACCGTCAGCGCATAGATATGGAAAGGCGGCAGCACGGCGAGCATGCGTTCCTGGCCCTCGAGCACGATCGGCCGGTCGCCGCCGGCCGACGCCAGCGACTGGCGGGCGGCGCTGTCGAGGTTGGCGTGGGTCAGCATCGCCCCCTTGGGCAGGCCCGTCGTGCCGCCGGTATACTGCAGCACCGCGATGGTCTCCGCCGGATCGGTGATTGGATAGGTTTCGTATCGGCCGTCATTGTCGAGCAGCCGGTCGAAGCTGATATGGCGGTCGTCCTGGGCGACCGTGGCGAGCTGACCGCCGGCCTTCATCTGCGCCGCGACAGCCTCTGGGTTCGCCGTCATCTCCGCCAGGCTGCCGACGATCAGTTTCTTCAGTCGCGTCTTGCCGAGCATCGCGGCCATCTGCGGGTAGAGCGACATCAAGTCGAGGGTGACCAGGAAATCGGTGCGGCTGTCCTCGATCTTGTGCTCCAGGACGCCCGCGGCATCGAGCGGCGAGTAGTTGACCGCCGTGCCGCCGGCCTTCAGCACGCCGAAGAAGGCGACGACATAGTGCGGCGTGTTCGGCAGGTAGAGGCCGACATGCACGCCCGGCTTCACGCCAAGCTGCTGCAGACCGCGCGCCGCCCGGTTCGCGAGCTCATTCAACTCGCGATAGGTGAGCCGCCGGCCCATGAAGTCGATCGCCGGCCGGTCGGGCCATCGTGCTGCGGTATCCTCGAGGATCTTGTGCACCGGGCGGGGGGCGATATCGATGTCCCAGCGGACGCCGGCCGGATAGGAGCCGATCCAGGGCCTGTCGCTCATCTTGGTGTCCTCCCCATGCAGTCGCTTCTTGATCTGTGGCCGCGCAATGTCGCGGCGCCGGACGGCGCTAATGGGTGCGCGTGGCCGCCCCGACGGCGTCGACGGGCGCGTCGCGCTCCGGGTTGGGATAGAGGAAGCTGCGGACGCCGCTCCGATCGAAAGGCCACCAGTCGCCCTCGGCCAGGGCGAGCCGATCGGCGATCGCGTAGAGCACGACCGGGTTGTGGCCCAGCCCGCAATGGCTGCCCTCGACCTCGATATTCTCCGTGGTCGCGCTCTTCTGTTCGCGACAGCCCTGCCAGGCGACGATGCCGTCAGTGCGGGTGTAGATGGCGGTGCTCGGCACCGGCGGCGGCGTCTTCATGACCTCGCGTTCGGGCCAGTCATCGACCTGGCGGCCGCTCATCGTTTCGTAGAGACGCCAGGCATTGCTCGCCTTCGGTTCGTTGGCGAAAGGGCTGCCGAGCGTGATGACCTGGCGCACGAGCGCCGGCTGGCGTCGCGCCAGCTCACGCGCGTAAACGCCGCCCAAGCTCCAGCCAACCAGGCTGACCTTGCGCCCATAGCGTCCGGCCAGATCCTCGAGCCGCGCCATCATGCCGTCTTCGACACCGGGGCGCGGCCCATGATTGGGGCCCTGCTTCCAGCCGTGCGCGGCGTACCCTTGTTGTTTCAAATAGGCCCGCATCGGCCCCGTCGACCGGTCGCTCGCCATGAAGCCCGGCAGCACCAGGACCGGATGGCCATCGCCGCGCGGGGCGGTGCGCAACAAGGGATAGGCGGCAAAGAAGGCCTGCAATTCCCAAATCCCCCGCACTTCCAGCGCCAACAGGAGACTGGACGGTGGCTTCGAACCGGCAACAACCCTATCCATGCCGCAGCGTTCCCCCTTTGATGATGCAGCATTCGCTGCGTTCTTGAGGGCTCACGCTATCGACCGTGCCGAGTCGACAAAAGGTGCGATTGACCCGCCTGGGCGGTGAATTTGGGACAAGCTGCGTCCCCGAAGACATCTGCCTTCCGGAGAGATCAGGCGCTCGTCTTGGGAAAGAACGGCGCGAGGTGAGGTGCCGGCTTGAACGGCGCCCACGATCCCAGGGGTTGCGCCAAGCGGTCCGCAACGACCCACAGAGCCGGCGGATGAAAGCCCAGTCCCAAATGAGTCGTTCGGACCTCGACATTCTCCCGTCGGTCGCCTTCCTGCTCGAGGCAGGCCCGCCAGGCGACGACGCCGTCCTGACGGGTAAAGATCGACGTCGACGGTACCGGGATCGGCGCCGCCAACTGGCTGACGCGCTCGGCGCTGGGTGGCGTGTAGGGCTGTCCCGTGAGCAGCGACCAGAGCGCACGGACATTGCTCGCACCCGGCGCGGCAAAGGGACTGCCGAGCGTGACGACGAGGCGGATGTCCTGCGGCAGGCGCCGAGCGACTTCGCGTGCCAGGATGCCGCCGCGGCTCCATCCGACCAGGCTGACCGGTGTGCCCGATCGCGCCTTGAGGTCGCTCGCCTGATCCACCAGCGCCGAGAGATCCGCATCGGCGGGCCGGATGTTACGGCCGCGGCCCCAACCCTGCACGTCGTAGCCCAGCCGGCTGAGGAACTGCCTCAAGGCGAACGTCGAGCGGTCGTCGGCACCCAGGCCCGGCAGCACCATCACGGCGTGCCGCGGACCGCGTGGCGCCGTCGCGAGATAGGGCGTGGCCGCAATCAGGGCCGCAATGTCGAGCAGGCCGCGCCCTTCGAGAGCCAGCAAGCCGAGCGACGGGGACTCGATCCCCTTCCGGTCAGCCATGCGCCAGCTCCACCGCCTGGCAGTGAACCGCAATGGACTCGACGAGGCGCGGCAGCAGTGCCGTCGGCAGGTCGTGGCCCATTCCGGGAATGATCTCGAACCGCGCCCCCTTGATGTGCGCGGCCGTGTCCTTACCTGCAGCGAGCGGCACCAGCGGATCGTCGGCGCCGTGGATCACCAGGGTCGGCGCCGTGATGCGCTTCAGCAGCTCGACCCGCGAGCCGTTGGCCACGATGGCCGCGAGCTGGCGGCCAACACCGGCCGGATAGTAGGAGCGATCGAAGGCGCGCTCGACCTTCTGCCGCAGCTCGGCCTCAGGAGTCACGAACCCGGGACTGCCGATGGCGCGATAGACATACATGCCGTGCTGGATGGCCGCTTCGCGATCGCGGGCATCCGGCCGCGGCTTGCGCAGGGCGGCCATGGCCTCGGACTTGGCGGTCGGCAGGCCGCGCGCGCCGCTGGTCGACATGATCGACACCAGACTGCGCACGCGCGCCGGGTGCTCGGCCGCCACGATCTGCCCGATCATGCCGCCCATCGACGCGCCGACGACATGCGCGCGATCGATCCCCAGCCGATCCATCAAGCCGACCGCGTCGCGCGCCATGTCGCTCAGCGTATAGGGGCTGCGGACCGGCAGGCCGATGAAGGCGCGCAGGAACAAGGTGGTGAGATTGACGGGCTTGGCGCCTTCGAACTTGGTGGAGAGCCCGATATCGCGATTGTCGAACCGGACCACGCGGAACCCGCGCGCCGCCAGGCCGTCGCACAGCTCTTCGGGCCAGGCGATCATCTGGGTCCCCAACCCCATGATCAGGAGGATCGCCGGATTGTTCGGCTTGCCCCGCTCGTCGTAGGCGATTTCGATCCCGTTGGCTGAAACGACCGCCATGAGCTCCCCTGTCCCTTGCGGGATGCACGTTATGAGGCGACCCGGAACCGCGGAAGGTGCAAACCGCCGCCCTGGCCGGTGAATTTGGGACAAGCCGGCCGACCTTCCCCTCCCCCGTCAGGGGCACCGTTCAGGCCCTGCGGAACTCCGACGGGCTCTTGCCCGTCCAGCGCGTGAAGGCGTGGCGGAAGTTCGCCGCGTCGCTGTAGCCCAGCCGGGTGGCGATCTCTTCGTTGGTCATCTGCGTCTTGCGCAGATACTCGATCGCGAGCCGCGTGCGTACTTCGGCCAGGAGGTCGCGGTAGGAGGTTCCCTCCGCCTCGAGCCGCCGCCGCAACGCGCGCGGATACATGCCGAACTTCTCGGCGACGGCCTCGATGCTGGGATAGCGCCCCGGCTGCTCGATCAGCAGGCGCCGGATGTCGGCAGCGACACCGCCGCCGCGATTGACCTCGGCCAGAAGCTGCTCGCACATCTCCCGCGCCATGGCGTGGCTGCGCTGGTCCGCCAGCGCCACGGTGTCCTCGCGCAAAGCATAGTCGTAACCACTGGTCGGCTGCTCGAAGAGGACCGGGCAGCCGAATAGGCTGTCATAGACCTCGATATAGGGCACGGCAGCATAGTCGAGGAAAATACGGGAATAGAAGAACCAGTCACCGGCCCAGTCGCGGGTCACCGAGATGTGCGCCGACAGGGCGAACTCGACCGCGAAACGGTGCACGCCCTCGGTGCGGTTCGGCCAGTACAATGGCTCGAAGACACAGGTCGCCGCCGCGCCGTCGTTCGACAGCGTGATGTCGCAGAACGGTCCGATGACCCGTATGTATCGGCCGGAGAAGGCAGTGGCCTCGGCATAGGTCGCACTGCTCAACAGGGCATAGCCGTACATGCCGTAGGCCGTGACATGCATGCGCTGGCCGGCGCGCAACGCAATCGCCGGGTCCTCCGTCAGGCTGAGCGCATTGCGCACCACCCGGTCGAGCTGGCGATAGGAGACCTTGGTCGTATGCAGCCCGAGCTGGGCTTCGGTCAGACCCGTCCCCTCGAGCGCTGTCGACGCCTCGTGTCCCTGGGCGCCGATCTCGGCGACGATGGCGGCGATCGTCTGCGGCGCATAGATGCGCTGCTCGAAGTTGGACGAAGACCGACTGGCGGGTTCGCCGCCTTGTTGCTGCTGCCTGTCCAGGACGACCATGAGGCGCCTCCCTTCGACGCTCTTTATTAAACGCGATCGGGCGTCGTGGACTGCTGAGAGTATCGGCGGGCCTTCGAGAGGGAAAGAGGTGTCGACGTCCTTGCACGCACGGTGCGCCGCGCGCGTTTCTCCTTTGGACCGCCGTTTCAATCGTCGCCGGCCCTCCGCGTCGAGGCGGATCGCTTGCGTTTTGCCGCGACGCGGCGCGCCGCGGCCAGTGCGAGGCGGGCCCAGGCGAGAAGCTCGTCGGGTTCGTCGAACAGCCGGTCCGGCGCGCGCCAGAAGGCGAGATCGATGAGCTGATCGCCTTTCGCGTAGTTGAGCGGCGGAAAGGCCGCGGCTTCCGCGAAGGCCTCGCGATTCTGCTCGTCGACCCGGAAATAGAGCGTCTCGTCGGCCAGCATGCCGAGCATCAGCCCGTCACAGAAGACGCCGGCCTTGCCGAACATGCGGCGCAAGGTGATGCGGCCGAGCGGCGCCAGCTGCTCGCAGAGGAACTCGGCAAAGGAGTCGCCTGCCGTCATCGAGAGGACTCTGCTTCGGAGGTAGTTCGGTGCCCTCAGAATAACAGAGATCGATGGCCGAGTTGGACAATGGAACTGGGCGGTCGGCCGCGAGAACCGGCCGCCCAAGGTTCAAAGGGCGGCCGCCGGTGCGCGCCAGCGGGTGAAGCGGCGCTCCACGCTTTCCAGCCCGTAATTGGACAGCAACCCGATCGTGGTGATGGCCAGAACGCCGAAATACATCTGCGGGATCAGGAAACTGTACTGGCCGTAGATGATCAGGTAGCCGAGCCCCGCCTTGGCGCCCACCATCTCCGAGGCGATCAGCACCAGCATGGCGGCGGCGCTGGCCAGGCGTATGCCGACGAAGATCGTGGGCAGCGACGCCGGCAGGATGACCTTGGCGAATAGCTGCAGCGGTGTCGCCCCCATGGTGCGGGCCGACTTGACCAGCAGCGGATCGACCTGCTTCACCGCGGCGATGGTGTTCAGCAGCAACGGCCAGGCGCAGCTATAGACCACCATGGTCACCTTCGAGACCTCGCCGATGCCCAGAAGCAGGATGAACACCGGCAGCAAGGCGAGCGGCGCGGTGTTGCGCAGCACCTCGATGATCTGGCTCAGCGCATTAGCCAGCCCGGCATACCAGCCGATCGCGATCCCCAACGGGACGAACAGCACCACGGCGATGGCGAAACCGCCGAAAGCACGCAGCAGACTCGCTTCGAAATGCTCGTAGAGCTGGCCGGCGACCGCGAGGTCCCAGCCGGCCTGCAACACCTCCGACAAGGGCGGCAGGAAGGCCGGATCGGTGAGTCCGAGCCGCGGCGCCAGCTCCCACAGCGCGAGCAGGGCCAGCAGCAGGGCCGAGCGGGCCGACAAGCGGCCGAGCTTTCGCCACGGCACCATGGCACGCTTGACTGTAGGCACCGGCATCGGCGCCGTGCTTGCCGCGAGGTCGAGGCGGGACGTCAATTCAAGATTGGACATGAGCGAGCTCCGGCGATGACTGGGGAGGACGCGCAGGCCGCGCCGCCTGCGTGCGCGCCACCTCCTCGCGCAACAGCGACCAGATGTCGTACCGCACCTCCCCGAACAGGGGCAGCGACCGCACGTCGCCGGTCTCGCTGTGCAGCGCCGCTGGGATGTCGAACACCTGGCGGATGCGGCCGGGCCGCGCCGTCATCACCGCGACGCGCTGGCCCAGCACGATCGCCTCGTCGATGCCGTGGGTGATGAACAGGATGGTGGTTCCGGTACGACGCCAGATGCGCAGCAATTCCGTCTGCAGCTGCTCGCGGGTCTGCGCATCGAGCGCCGCGAAAGGCTCATCCATCAGCAGGACCTGCGGCTCGTAGGCCAAGCTGCGGGCGATTGCCACGCGCTGCTTCATGCCGCCGGACAGTTCCTGCGGAAAGCGATCGGCGAAGGCGGAAAGACCCACGAGATCGAGATAGTGCAGCGCCTTCTCGCGCCGCTCCCTGGCGCCGACGCCCGCGATCTCGAGGCCGAACTCGATGTTCTGCACCGCCGTTCGCCAGGGATAGAGCGCGTACTGCTGAAAGACGATGCCGCGGTCCCGCCCCGGGCCGGAGATCGGCCGTCCGTCGAGCAGGATCGTGCCGCCCGTCGGGATCGTGAGCCCGCCCAGGAGATCGAGCAACGTCGACTTGCCGCAACCACTGGGGCCGACCAGGGTCAGAAAGCCACCGGCGGCGACATCGAGGGTGATGTCGTCGAGGGCGACAAAATGCCGGGCAGACCCGCCATCGGCCCGCACCGCGAACTCCTTGCGCACCTGCCGGAAGGAGATCTTCGGCAGCTCCTTCGCGTCCGCGCTCATTTCGGCACCGTCGCCGCCGCGGCCCGGCCATAGGGGTTGAGATCGTTGGTGTAGAGGTCGGAGGCCTTGAGCTGGCCCGGTTTCAGCAGGCCATCCTTGACCAGCCAGTCGATCCAGACCTGCAGCTCGCCGTCGGTGATGCGGCCGCCCTGCCCGGCCACGCCCGTGCTCTGCCAGTACTTGATCGACGAGGCATCCTCGTTGCGCTTGCGCTCGGCGATGATCTTCTCGAACCGCGCGCGCACCTCGTCGGGCGGCGAGGCGCGCGCCCATTCGATGGCCTTGGCCGTGCCTTCGATCAGCTTGCGCGCGGTGTTGGGATTGTCGCGGATGAACTTGTCGCGCAGGACGTAGGCTCCTCCGGTGAAGTTGCCGAACAGATCCTTGTCGGAGAACAGCTTGCGCAGGCCGCCGCGCTCCAACGCCTTGTCACGCAGCACGCCCGCCAGGGTCGTGACGTCGACCTGCCCCTGCCGCAGCGCCTGCTCGCCGGTGACCGGCGGCACGACCACCAGGGTCACCTTCTTGATTTCTTCCGGCGTCAGCCCGCCGCGCGCCAGGTATTCGCGCAACACGAACTCGAGATGGGCGCCCAGCGTGTTGACCGCGACCTTCTTGCCGATCAGGTCGCGCGGGCCACGGATCGGGCTGTCCTCCTTGACGAAGTAGCCCTGCCAGGTGTGATCGTCCGAGCCGTAGTAGCCGATCACCGCCTTGACCGGTGCCTTGCTGGCGATCAGCTTGATGATTGCCCCGTAGAACGCGCCGCCGATGTCGATGTCGCCGGTCGCCACGGTCTGGATGTCCTGCGGACCGCTGATCGTGTTGCCGATCCATTTCAGCTTGAGCGGCGCCAGATAGCCCAGATCCTCCGCCAGCTCGGGGAAGGTGACCTGCCCGGCCCATCCCTGGTAGCGCACTTCTGCTTTCTCCAAGGACTGGGCAACAGCGGCACCGGCCAGCAGGACGACGGCGAATGCCACGAATAGGGGTGCTGCGAGCAGGCCCCGCAGCCTGTGACCCGGGCGTCTCACTTGGCGACCTTCTTGCGCAGGATGCTACGCTGACCGTCGATGCTCTTCGGCACGTCGCCGTCCACGGTGGCGCGATGGACCACCCGCTTCTGGTTGCCGTAGTCGTTCACCGCATAGTGCTGGGTGGCGCGGTTGTCCCAGATCACGACGTCGCCGGCCTGCCAGCCCCAGCGCACGGTGTTCTCCGGCGCTGTGATGTGCGACTGGAAGAGATCGAACAGCTTCTGGCTGTCGCCCTTGTTGAGGCCGACGAAGCGCTGCACGAAGTTGCCGAGCAGCAAGGCATGCTCGCCGGTCTCCGGGTGCACCTGCACCACGGGATGCTCGGTTTCGTAGACCGTTCCGGTGAAGACCTCGTCGAAATGCTTGCGGTCGGCATCAGTGGCGCGTGACTTCACGGCATAGTCGTAGGCGTTGCTGTGCACGGCCCACAGGCTGCCGGCAAGCTGCCGCAGCGGCGCCGGCAGGTCCTCGTAAGCCGAGACCGTATTGGCAAACACCGTGTCGCCACCGAACTCGGGAATCACCACGCCGCGCAGGACCGAGAATTTGGGATGGGCGTCGACGAACGTGACGTCGGTGTGCCACTGATCGGCCCGCCCGCCGCCGCGGCTGGCGTCGAGCTCGAGGATCGACGCCGTACCCTTCAGGGCACCGATCGTGGGATGCGGCACGAGATCGCCCAGACGTCGAGCGAAACGCTCCTGCTCGGCATCGTCGAGATGATGCTGTCCGCGAAAGAAGACCACCTTGTGACGCAGCAGCAGGCGATGGATGGCCTCGATGGCGGCATCGGGCAGATCGCCGCCCAGGGCGACGTTGCGGATCTCGGCGCCCAGACGGCCGGCCCGCCGCACCACATCGGCTTCGGAAATGAAGAAATCGGTCGTGGCGGCTGCCGCGATCGCCGCATGGGCGGCGGCAGAGGAGGTGGACGCGGCGGCGGCTGATTGAGTCATCTCGGGCTCCTGTTGCAGTGAAGGAATGGGCGGTGGGCGATGGATCGATAGGTCGATGGGTCGATGGGTCGATGGGTCGACACGGGACAAGGCAGCACCGTCTTCGGCCGCAAGCGCCTATGAGCGAATAACGGCGAGCGATTACACAGTGGTCGATTACACGGTGGTCGATTACACGGTGGTCGATTGTCGGAAGCCGAGTGGACGGGCAGAGCGCCCACTCGCGGGAGCGATCAGGGTCTACAGCGACAACAGCGAAGAGAGGCCGAACGTCCGATCATCATGCAGGAAGCATCGACCGGGCGGCGTCACCGGTAAATAGAGCGTAAAACCAAAGATTGCCCCTGCCGGCGAAGAGCGTGCTGCGTCGACGGGGGTCGACAGAGTGGAATCTCTTTCCGACCGCGCGAGCCGGGCTTTGGCAGGCGGTGCCCGCTACTTCGATGACCGCAGCTGAAAGGCGAAGAGGAAGATCGACAGAGCGACGGCCAGATAGGTCAAGGCGCTTGCGACGCGCTGCCGACGCCGTTCGTATCCTTCGAGCGTCTCGGCGAGCGTATTGAGACGCGCCTGGTCGCGGGTGATCCTCGACAAGGCGTCCGCGACCACCTTGTTCTCGAAATCGGTCAGCCGCTGGACCGTCTCCGGACTGTCGTAGCCTTGTGCAACGATCTCTTCGTAGGGCTTCAGCGTGGCTTGCCATCGCTCGGGATAGACGATGGCGGCAGCACGCCGCAGTGCGCCGATCGAGGTCGAGTTCGCGCGATAGAGATTGTCTCCGAGATATCTGAGCTTTGTGTCCGCCGAAACGGCGGCCATCAGCAGGGCGAACGTGCCACGGCTGAGTTCGTTGGCCTGGAACAGTGCGACGAACCGCTCGAGATCGGCCATGTCGGTCCTGAGACCCGCCATCTCGGTTTTCACCGGCTGCTGCGCATCGTCGAAGCGCGCGTAGACGAAGTTGGAGCTGAACCACGAGCCGATCGACGGCGAGGCGAGCAGCAGGGCGATCAGGAAGCGGCGCAGCATCGCCCTGCGGGCGATGCGCTTGGGATCCTCCGACAGATCATCCTGCACGGTTTCACCCTGCTGGGCCTCGTCCAGCTTGGTCGGGGCCGGTTTGATCATGGCCGGCTTGATCAGGGCGAGCCATTTCATCATGTGACTGCGCGGAACCTGGCCAGGAAGCTGGTACCGTACCATTCCTGTGCCGACAGCGACCGGCGCCCTCTGCCCGGCCAAGGGTCGCGCACCACGGCTTCCTTGGGTTCGCCGGCACCATTGGGGTACCGCACGTAGCTCATGGCCGTCAGCACCATGGCGTGCCCGCCGGTGCCGATGATCAGCGGCTGATCCTGCGCCAGTTCCTGAGCTGCTTCGGCCGCTGCCGAGGGACGTCCGACGTGGAATTGGCTATCCCACAGGACATCACAGTAGGCGCGAAAGCGTCGACCGTCGTCCGTCGTCCAGTCGCGGCTGGTGGCGGCGGCGATTGCGGGGCCGTGCGCGGGCAAATTGACGATCCGACCATAGGTCGCCTCGACGATACGGCGCTGATCGACGACGAAGCCGTGGAAGGCGAAGACGGCGCTGATGCAGGCCGCCCAGCACCACTGGCTGTTCCATTGACTGGCCGAGACGCTGCGCATGCGGTTGTCGATGCCTGCCTGGCAGTACTCCGTGCCGTAGGGGTCGGCCCGTACGCAGTGAAGTGCAGCCTGAGCCGGCCGGGAGGGCAATACCGGGCCCGTCAGCGCCGCGGCGGCAGCGACCATCATCGCCCGCCGTCCGGTCGCTCTTCCGGCGCGCCTTCCGCTTCCTTTTCCGATCGACAGGGGTGCCTGCTCGCCACACCTCGACATCGGCCCCCCTCTCCGTTTGTCCCCACCCTCAGCCATTCTCCCAGAACAATACAATCGGGCCGCCAACGCAAGATTGTGATCTTTCAGGCGGGTTCCCTCCACCTTCGGCCTTGGCGCCTGCCGGACAACATGCCTACCGTGCGGCGTCGACGTGCTGGCCGACGGCCAACGCCATTCCCTCGAGGAGACAGCATGGTCCATCTGCCGCGCCGCCAGGCACTTATGATCATCGGCGCTGTCGCTGCATCCGGCACCCTTCCGGCTGCCGCACAAGGCGCTCCCTTCCCGTCGCGTCCCCTCAGGATCATCGTGCCGCATGCGCCCGGCGGCAACTCCGATACGTTCGGCCGCATCCTGGCGCAGAAGCTTTCGGAAAGGATCGACCAGCAGGTCGTGGTCGAGAACCGACCCGGTGCCGGTGGCACGCTGGGCAGTGCGCTGGTGTCCAAGGCACCGCCCGACGGCTACACCCTGCTGGTTGCCGACAACGGCACGCACGCCGTCGCGCCCACGCTCTATGGCACGAAGCTTTCCTACGATGTCTTCAAGGATTTCACCCCGATCACTCTGGCCGCAACCTTCCCGACCGTGATCATGATCCATCCGACGGTCCCGGCCCAAAATGCCAAGGAATTCGTCGCACTGGCGAAGAGCCAACCGGGCAAACTCACCTACTCTTCAGCCGGTACCGGCAACGGCTCGCACCTGACCGTGGAGCTGTTCCGCGCGGCGGCGGGCGGCCTCGACATGGTGCATGTCCCCTACAAGGGCGGGGCTCCGGCGGTGCAGGCGCTGTTGTCCGGCGAGGTGCAGCTGTCGTCGGTGAGCGTCAACACGGCTCTGCCGCACATCCAGGCCGGCAAGGTGCGGGCCTTGGGTGTGGCCTCGTTGAAACGCTCGCCGGTACTGCCCGACGTGCCGACCTTCGCCGAGAACGGCATTGCCTTCGAAGGCGACAGCTGGCTTGCCATCATGGGCCCGCCCGGCATGCCGGCCGATATTGCCGCGAAGCTCAACCAGGAGATCGCCGCCACCTTGCGCCAGCCCGAGACGCAGGAGCGTCTCGCCAGGATCGGCCTAGAAGTCGTGGCCTCACCGCAGGGCGGGCTCACCGACGTGCTGCAGCGCGACGTGCCCAAGTGGGGCAAGGCGGTCAAGGATTCCGGGGCCGTCGCCGACTAGCGTCGGAGCTTGGCGAAACGTCATGGACAATCGGTGGCTCGGTCGGCGCGCACTGGGTCCACGAAACATCACAGGAGAATCCGCACCTTCTGTCGCGAAATGCGAAAGCGCACGCTCTGCTTGCGACTAGATTGCCGCCCGACGCCACGTCACCCCACCAGGCCACGCGGCCGATCCGGACATCGAAGCAGGAGTAGACCTTGGCACGAGAGGGTGTGTCGCGCCTGATCATGGTCGGCACCTTGGGCGTTCTTGCCGGCATCGGCGCCTTCGAACGGTCGGCGGCCGCTCAGCAGACAGGTGCGGAGATTTCCTCTGCCGCCGAAACGGTCGATCCCTGGCGTTTCGAGGCGGCAAGCTATGGCTGGCTGATGAGTGCATCCGGCTCCATGACGGCCAAGGGCCAGGTCGTGGCTGTCGACGCGAGCTTCATCCAGCTGCTGCAGAAGAGCGATTCGCTGATCGGCTACATGGGGTACTTCGAGGCGGGCAAAGGCCGCGTCGGCTTCTATGCCGACCTGGTCTTCTCCAAGCTCGGCTTCACGAACACGACGGCGAACTATCGCAACCCCGTTGCCGGACTGAAACTCAGCACCACGGCAAATGCCGCCCTGACCTATTCGATGACGATCATCGAGACCGGTGGTCTGTACGAGCTGCATCGCTGGGCCGGACCCGAAGGATCCTCCATCGCGCTGGATGGCCTGCTGGGCTTTCGCATCTGGAATCAGTCGGTAGACGCCAACTACGACGTGTTGGGCACGGTCGATTTCAGCCGACTAGGGTTCCAGCGCGGCATCGGCTTTTCGACGGCCGGGACAGGCAACCTGACTTGGGTCGATCCCGTCGTCGGGCTGCGTTTGCGCCATCAGTTCACGCCGGCGCAAAAGATCGTGCTGCGCGGCGACATCGGCGGTTTCGGCTTTCAGAGTTCGCTCACCTGGCAAGCCTCGGCGCTCTACAGCTACGCGTGGCAGTTCCCGGGCTATCAGCTCGTCGCCGGCGTGGGATATCGCGCGCTCGGCGTCAACTACTCGACCGGCTCGGGCAATGCGCTGAGTGCCGTCGACATGGTGCTGCACGGCCCGATCATCGGTGCCGCGATTCGGTTCTAGGCGTCTCCTTTCAGGAACCGGAAAATCACCTCCGACGTCGTGGGGACTATCCACCGCGCCCATTCGATCGACTGAGACCGGCGCCGCGCCGGTCTTGTGCCGGCTGCCGTAAATGACCAGACTGCCGGCGGGCCATGGCCCTACGGTGCCGCGGAAATGACGCCACAGGACTTGCTCCGTCTTCATCCTTTCTTCACGGCACTGTCGCTGCCGGATGCGCAGGAACTGTTGAAGCGTACGCACAGCCGGCACGTTCCGGCGGGGCAGATCCTTTTCCAGGAAGGCGATGCCGGCGACGGCCTTTACGGCATCCTGACGGGCCGCGTCGCGTTCACCGTCGACTCCGCCAGCGGCAAAGGGCTGATCCTCAACGTCCTTGGTCCCGGGGAATTCTTCGGCGAAATCGCCCTGCTGGACGGCAAGGGACGCACGGCGACCGCCGCGGCCCGCGATGCCTGCCACCTGCTGTTCATCGGGCGCAGCGAGTTCATGGCTTTTTTTGCACAAAGGCCCGAGGCGATGTCGCGCATCATCGAGCTTTTGTGTGCGCGGCTGCGGCGATCCACCGAATACATTGCCGATACGGCTTTCCTGGATCTTTCCAGGAGACTGGCCAAGCAGCTGGTCAGCCTGTCGCCTGACGACGGGTCGTCGCCGGAGACCGCACTTCGCATCTCCCACGCCGAGCTTGCCGCGATGCTCGGCGTGTCGCGCGAGCGGGTAAGCCTGCAACTGGCCGCATGGAGCGACAAAGGCATCCTCGGCCAGGGACGGGGCCATCTCGTCGTCCGGGACCGCCAGGCGCTCCAGAAACTGGTTGCCAATGGCTGAACACGACAGCCCGTCTCGGCAATCATCGGCCGGAACGGCGGCGCCCGCCCACCGCCGCCGGCTGTCCGCCATCCTTCATGCCGACCTGACCGGCTTCGTGCGCCTGATGGAAGGTGCCGAGGACCGCACGGTCGACCGCCTCAAGTCGGTGCGCGTCGAGGTGTGGCAGGCTGCCGTCGAAGCCGTGGGCGGCCGGATCGTCAACATCGTAGCCGACTCCGTCCTCGCCGAATTCGGCTCGGCGGTGGCTGCAGTGACGGCCGCGATCGACATCCAGGAGCGGATGGCCCTCTTCAACGATGCGCTCGACGAGCGGCAGCGGCTGATGTTCCGCATCGGGCTGCATCTGGGCGAGGTCATCGTCGACGAGACCGAGACCATATTCGGCGATGCCGTCAACGTCGCCGCTCGCATCCAGCTCATGGCCGAACCGGGCGGGATTGCGGTATCCAGCGCGGTCCGCGACGCCACGCAATCGCAGATCGACCGTGTCTTCGTCGATGGCGGGAAACACCACGCCAAGAACGTCAGTCGTTCGCTCCGGATCTATCATGTCTGCACCCGCGCCAGCGTGCCGGGTCCTCTGGCCGGCATGGTGCATCGCCTTCACGGGGCCGGCGTCACGAGCCGCAGGCCCCTTCTGTGGGGAACGATCGCGACGGCTCTGGCGCTGCTGGGTGGCGGATATCTGCTCACTGCCGTTGATCCGACGATGCCCGTCAGCATCGCAGCCAGCAACCTGTCGGCCGTCCAGCTCGAACAGGCGCTGGCCGAGCGGCACAAGGCCGACGCCCTGGCAGCTGAAAGGAGCCGGCTGCAAGAAGAGGCCCGTCAGAGAGTGGAGACCGAAGCCGAAGCCCGGCGGCACGCCG